>JBIIPF010000139.1:0-5036 GCA_044342755.1 Limnohabitans sp.
GCCCAAGAAAATAGTGGAAAAGCCCCAAACGGGGCCCAATACCAACACATAGGCCACCCGCAAAAACGCTGGCAGATAGACCCAGCTGATGTTCACAGAAAGCTCAAACTGTTGAAACACCCAGCCATTGAACAGATGCGCACCGGCAAACAAGGGGACGCACAAGGCCAGCAGCAGTATTTTTTCTTGGGTCAGAGACAGGCGCACGGTTACTCACATAAGCTTGCAAAACGACTGCAGTGTACACAGCGCCATCGGTTCGATGACATACATCAAAGCCCTCCTAGAATGAGGTCATGTATGACAATCTCTTCGTGGCTTTACAGCACGGTCTGCCCAAGCAAGCACTCACCGTTTTTGCAGGCTGGGTGGCCCAATGGCGGGGAGGGCGCATCACACACGCCATCATCCAGTGGTTTGTTGGCAAGTACCAAGTGAACATGGGCGAGGCGGCCGACCCCGACATCAGCAATTACGCTTGCTTCAACGACTTTTTCACCCGCGCCTTGAAGCCCGGCGCCAGACCGCTGGCAGATGCACCCTTTGTGTGCCCGGTGGATGGGGCCATCAGCCAGTTGGGACGCATCGCGGGGGATCAGGTGTTCCAAGCCAAGGGCCACAGTTTCAGCACCCAGGCTTTGGTGGGCGGCGACGCCAGCTTGGCGGCGCAGTTTCAAGACGGCGCTTTTGCCACCATCTACCTGAGCCCCAAGGACTATCACCGCATCCACATGCCCAGCGCGGGACGTTTGCGCCGCATGGTTCACGTGCCGGGCGACTTGTTTTCAGTCAACCCCGCCACCGCACGTGGTGTGCCGGGTTTGTTTGCCCGCAACGAGCGGGTGGTGTGTGTGTTTGACATGCCGGCAGTAGAAGGTGCTGCGCCAAAGCAGTTTGTGTTGGTGCTGGTGGGTGCCACCATCGTGGGCAGCATGGCCACGGTGTGGCATGGTTTGGTGAACCCACCGCGCAGCGGGAAACTGCGTGAATGGACCTATGACACGCAAGACCTGCAGTTCAAACAAGGCGATGAAATGGGCCGCTTTTTATTGGGCTCTACTGTGGTGCTGCTGTGGCCCCAAGACACCATTCAATTGAGTACCGCTTGGCAACCCAACCAAGCCGTGCGCTTGGGTGAGCGCATGGGCGACTGACTTACATGTTGCGTCGGTACTGACCACCCACCTCGAACAAAGCGCTGGTGATTTGGCCCAGTGAGCAATGGCGCACCGCGTCCATCAAGACCTCGAACACGTTGGCGTTGTCCAACACGGCTTGTTGCAAACGAGCGATTTGAGCTTTGGCTTGAACGCTGTGCTGGCTGTGGAAGTCGTTTAGGCGTTGGAGTTGGCTTTGCTTTTCCTCGTCGGTGGAGCGGGCCAGCTCGATTTTTTGCGGTGTCTCGTTGGCATGCGGTGACTTGAAGGTGTTGACGCCAATGATGGGCAACTCGCCGGTGTGCTTGAGCATTTCATAGTGCATCGACTCGTCTTGGATCTTGCCGCGCTGGTAACCGGTTTCCATGGCCCCCAACACGCCGCCGCGCTCGGCAATCGCCACAAACTCGGACAGCACGGCTTCTTCCACCAATTGTGTGAGCTCTTCGATGATGAACGAGCCTTGTGACGGGTTCTCGTTTTTCGCCAAACCCCATTCGCGGTTGATGATGAGTTGAATCGCCATGGCGCGTCGCACCGAGTCTTCGGTGGGCGTGGTGATGGCTTCGTCAAATGCGTTGGTGTGCAAGCTGTTGCAGTTGTCGTAAATCGCGATCAGCGCTTGCAACGTGGTGCGTATGTCGTTGAACTGAATCTCTTGGGCGTGCAGCGAGCGACCCGAAGTTTGGATGTGGTATTTCAGTTTTTGGCTGCGTTCATTGGCACCGTATTTTTCTTTCATGGTGACGGCCCAAATGCGGCGCGCCACGCGGCCCATCACGGTGTACTCGGGGTCCATGCCGTTGCTGAAGAAGAAGCTCAGGTTGGGCGCGAAGTCGTCGATGTGCATCCCGCGTGCCAAATAGGCTTCCACAAACGTGAAGCCATTGGAGAGCGTGAAGGCGAGTTGTGAAATCGGGTTGGCACCCGCTTCGGCGATGTGATAGCCGCTGATGGACACGCTGTAGAAATTGCGCACCTGGTGTTGCACAAAATACTGGGCGATGTCGCCCATCACCTTGAGTGAAAACTCGGTGCTGAACAAACAAGTGTTTTGCCCTTGGTCTTCTTTCAAGATATCGGCTTGCACCGTGCCACGCACGTTTTGCATCACCCAGGCACGAATCTCGGCGCGTTCGGTGTCGTTGGGTGTACGGCCTTTGTCGGTTTCGAACTTGGCCAGTTGCTGGTCGATGGCGGTGTTCATGAACATCGCCAAGATGGTGGGTGCGGGGCCGTTGATGGTCATCGACACGCTGGTCGAGGGCGAGCACAAATCAAAGCCGTCGTACAGCACCTTCATGTCGTCCAGGGTGGCGATGCTCACGCCCGAATTGCCCACCTTGCCGTAAATGTCGGGGCGCGGGTCGGGGTCGTTGCCATACAAGGTGACCGAATCAAAGGCGGTGCTCAATCGCTTGGCCGGCATGCCCTCGCTCAAAAGTTTGAAGCGGCGGTTGGTGCGAAACGCATCACCTTCGCCGGCAAACATGCGGGTCGGGTCTTCGTTCTCGCGTTTGAACGCAAAGGTACCGGCGGTATAAGGGTAGCGGCCGGGCACGTTGTCGAGCATCAGCCATTGCAAGATGTCGCCATGGTCATGGAAAGGGGGCATGGCCACTTTGCGCACCGGTGTGCCGCTCAGGGATTGGGTGACCAACGCGGTGCGGATTTCTTTGTCGCGCACCTTCACCACCAACTCGTCACCGGCATAGTCTTGCTTCAGTTGGGGCCAGTCGCTCAGCAGGGCGCGGGCATCGGCGTCCAGTCGCTGCTCGCGCTCGGTGGCCAAACCCAGCGTGGCCTCCGAGGCGCGGGGGCGGCCTTTCACATCCACCGCCAACATGGCCGAGGCGGCTTTGAGTTGCTGCACTTCACGCGCCAGTTGCGCTTGTTTGGCGGCGCGTTGTTTGTAGCCGCGCACCGTGTCGCTGATCTCGGCCAAATAGCGGCTGCGCGCAGGCGGCACGATGGGCGTTTGGTGCGAGCTGTGGCGCACATTCACTGTTGGCAAGCGGCCTGCTTGCAATTTCAAACCACGCGCTTGCAAACGCGGCTTCATGGCTTGAAACAAAGCGGTCACGCCGTCGTCGTTGAAGTGCGCGGCCATGGTGCCAAACACCGGCATCTGTTCGGTGGGCGTGCCCCAGGCTTCGCGGTTGCGTTGCACTTGCTTGGCCACATCGCGCAGCGCATCTGCTGCGCCTTTGCGGTCGAATTTGTTGATGGCCACGAACTCGGCAAAGTCAAGCATGTCGATTTTTTCCAGCTGGCTGGCCGCGCCAAACTCGGGCGTCATCACGTACAGCGGGATGTCCACGTGCGGCACGATGGCGGCATCGCCTTGGCCAATGCCCGAGGTTTCGACGATGACCAGGTCAAAGCCAGCGCACTTTGCGGCGGCGATGACGTCGGGTAATGCGGCGCTGATTTCGCTGCCAAATTCGCGCGTGGCCAAGCTGCGCATGAAGACGCGTTGGCTTGGCAAGCTGGGGTCAGAGCCCGAGTTTTGCTGCGCAAAATCGGGGTCTGACCCCAGCTTGACCTGCGCAGAATCAAGGTCTGACCCCAATGTGCTGGCGGTCAGTTTGCGCCAAGGTGAAATGGCGTTCATGCGGATGCGGTCGCCAAGCAACGCCCCGCCACTCTTGCGGCGCGACGGGTCGATGGAAATCACGGCGATGCGCAATTGGTCGTCTTGGTCCAGGCGGATGCGGCGAATCAATTCGTCGGTGAGCGATGACTTGCCCGCGCCACCCGTGCCGGTGATGCCGACCACGGGGACGTTCAAGCCTGCGGCTTGGTTGCGAATTTCGGTGCGCAGCGTGTCCAAAGCAGCGTTGACACCCTGCGCTTGGTTTTCCAAAGCAGTGATGAGTTGCGCCAAGGCGCGCCAATGGGTTTGGCCGTGGCCTTGGATGGCGGCAAGGGTGGTGGGGGCATGGCCGCACAAGTCTTGGTCGCAGCGCATGATCATCTCGCCAATCATGCCTTGCAGGCCCATGCGTTGGCCGTCTTGCGGGCTGTAAATGCGGGTCACGCCATAGGCATGCAACTCGGCGATTTCATCCGGCACGATGACGCCGCCGCCACCGCCAAACACCTGAATGTGCGCGCCGCCACGCTGGCGCAGCAGGTCCACCATGTATTTGAAGTACTCCACATGGCCGCCTTGGTAGGAGCTGATGGCGATGCCTTGCACATCCTCTTGCAAAGCAGCGGTGACCACCTCGTCCACTGAGCGGTTGTGCCCCAAGTGAATCACCTCGGCGCCCATGCCTTGCAAGATGCGCCGCATGATGTTGATGGCCGCGTCATGCCCATCGAACAACGAAGCGGCAGTGACAAAGCGCACCTTGTGCTTGGGGCGGTAGTTGGCCAGCGCCTGGAATTCGGCAGACAAATCGGTCATGGTGAGAACGGGGTGAACCGTGAAAAAGCAGAACAGACGTGGGTTACTGGCGAGTAGCCCCGAGGCTTAAATTGACGTAACGTCAATCATAGCGGGGTTTGGGGGTGGGCTGGCGGGATCGGGAAAGAGGCTGTTGGACTGGCGTTATGCGAACCAGTTTTCAAGCCGCAGGTTCTGAACCCGTTTAAATTCACCAGTGTTGTTGCTGACCAAGGTCATGTCTTGGGACAAAGCATGGGCGGCCAGCCATAAGTCATTGCCGCCAATGGGTTGACCGAGCAATGAGAGGTGAAGTTTGATGTCACCGTAGTGCATGGCTGCTTCCACTGGCAAGGGCTCGATGGTCATGGTGTTCAGCAAGTGATTCAAACGAAGACCCAAAGCCAGGGCGCGTTTGGAGGGCGCCAATCGGCTCAGGCCGTAGCGCAGTTCACCAGCGGTGATGGTGGAGATGGCCAATTCTTCGG
>JBIIPF010000140.1:0-5010 GCA_044342755.1 Limnohabitans sp.
ATCACTTGCTGCGGGCGTCGCAGTCTTTCAGTCTTGTCCCAGCATCCGCCCCGGATTCATCAGGTTCTTCGGATCCAAAGCTTGTTTGATGCTGCGCATCATGGCCAGGGCCACGGGGTCTTTGTATTGCGGCAAGGTGTCGGCCTTCAAGCGGCCAATGCCATGCTCGGCGCTGATCGAGCCGCCAAAGCTTTTCACGGCTTCATACACCCAGTGGTTCACTTGCGCTTCGTGCGCTTGCAAAAACGCAGCAGCATCTGCATGCAAAGGGCATTGCACGTTGTAGTGCAAATTGCCGTCGCCCAAGTGGCCAAAGTTGACCATGCGCACGCCCGGCAGCTGCGCGGCCAACAATGCATCGGTGGTCGTGACAAAAGCAGGAATGGCCGACACCGGCAGGGCAATGTCGTGCTTGATGTTCAAGCCTTCAGCGGCCTGCGCCATGCTGATGCTCTCGCGCACATGCCAAAGTTCTTTGGATTGCGCCAAGCTTTGCGCCACCACCGCGTCGCTGACGCAGCCTTGGGTCAGCGCTGCTTCCAGCAAGCGTTCCAACTGCGCATGGGCATGGTCTTCGCTGTCGGTGTCGCTGAGTTCCAGGAGCACGCCATAGGGCGCGTCTTGCCACAGTGGAATGTTCAACTGCGGCATGTGTTTGGCCACCAAACCCAGCGCCACTTGGCCCATCATTTCAAAGCCGGTGAGGCCGGCGCCCAAATGCAGTTGCGCCAAGCCCAGCAAATCCACCGCAGCTTGCACCGAGGGCACGGCCGCCCAGGCGGTGCGTTGGGCAGCAGGTTTGGGAAACAGTTTCAAGGTGGCGGCGGTGATGACGCCCAAGGTGCCTTCGCTCCCAATGAAAAGGTTGCGCAAATCGAGGCCGGTGTTGTCCTTGCGCAAGCCCGACAAGCCATGCCACACCTCGCCTTGCGGCGTGACCACTTCCAGCCCCAGGCACAAGTCCCGCGTGTTGCCATAGCGCAAGACTTGGGTGCCGCCCGCATTGCTGGCCAAGTTGCCGCCGAGGGTGCAACTGCCCTCGGATGCCAAACTCAGGGGAAACAAAAAGCCCGCGTCGTCGGCCACTTGCTGCAAGCGTTCCAACACACAACCCGCTTCCACGGTGACGGTGGCATTGGCCGCATCCATTTGACGCACTTTGTTCATGCGCTGCAAGCTCAACACGACTTCGCGGCCTGAGTCGTCGGGCGTGGAGCCCATCACCAAACCGGTGTTGCCGCCTTGCGGCACCATGGGCACGCCAGCAGCAGCGCAGGCCTTCACCACGGCAGCCACTTCAGCGGTGCTGCCTGGTCGCACCACGCACAGGGCGCGGCCTTGTTCGCGGCCGCGCCAGTCGCGCTCGTAGGCGCTCAGGTCCTGGTCAAACAAGACATTGGCCTCGCCGCAAATGAGTTGCAACTGCGGTCGCAGCTCAGCCATTCGTGGCGTCCAAAGGAGCTGCAGCTAAAGCCGCGTTGCGCAAGCGCAGTCGCACATGCAGGGCACAAGCCGTGAAGAGGATCAAGCACAACACAATTTCAATGCCTGCATACAGGTTGCTGGGCCAACGGTCACCCTGCGCCCGCACCACGCCTTCGGTGAAATACAACCAGACCACCAAGCTGACCCAGCGGTACGTGTACATGCGGTTTTTCAGCAAGCCCACCAGCGGCAGCAGCAAGGGCAGGGCTTTGAGCACCAACCAAGAGCCGCCGGGCCGCAAAGGCGCCAACCACAGCTCCCAACACAGCGACAACACAATGAGCCCGAGCAAGCTGCCCACCGCCATGAAACGGGTGAGCTGCACATGGCGCAGGGCGGTGGGGGTCAGGGGGGGAGGTGGCAATGGCATGATATGCAGATGATTGTCTCGTATCTGAAAAACAGTTGGCAGGGCTTGCAAGAATTCCCATGGCGCATGGCCGCCCGCAGTTTGCGACTGCGGTTTGCCGATGACCGCTTGGGTCAAACCGCTGGGGCGCTCACCTTCACCACCACCATCGCCTTGGTGCCGCTGGTCACGGTCACCTTGGCCGTGGTGACTGCTTTTCCCATCTTCGATCAGTTCCAAAACGTGTTGCAACGCTGGCTGGTGGAAAGCCTGATCCCCGACAGCATCTCTCGCCAAGTGTTGGGTTACATGACGCAATTCACCACCAAGGCCAGTCGTTTGGGTTCGGTGAGTTTTGCTGTCTTGCTGTTTTCCGCCTTGGTGCTGATTTTCACCATCGACCGGAGTTTGAACGCGATTTGGCGGGTGCGAAAACACAGACCCATGGGCCAACGGGTGTTGTTGTATTGGGCCGTGTTGACCTTGGGCCCATTGCTGCTGACAGCGGGTCTGGTCACCATGGCCTCGGTCATCAGTTGGTCCGGCGGCTCACTGCGCAGTCAAGCACCGGGGATGAAACTGGCCCTGGACGTGTTGGAGTTTGTCTTGTTGTGGACCGGGATCACCTGCCTGTATCGGTTCGTCCCCTATACCCATGTGCCTTGGCGACAGGTGTTAGGGGGCAGTTTGACAACCACGGTGGTATTGGAGGCCGCACGGGGCTTGCTTACGTGGTACCTGGGCAGCATGTCCACGTTTTCGCTGGTCTACGGGGCGTTTGCCACCGTGCCCATCTTGCTGGTCTGGATTTACATGAACTGGGTGATCGTGTTGCTGGGTGCGGTACTGGTGGCCAGTTGGCCCAGCTTGATGATGGGCGCCTTGCGACACAGCACTGCACCGGGCTGGCATTTTCAGTTGGCCACCGAGGTGCTGCAAGTGCTGCAAGAGATGCGGCAAACACCTCGCCATGGGATGGGTCATTTGGAATTGGCGCAGCGGCTTCAGGTCGATCCACTTCAACTGGAAGTGGTGCTGGAAAACCTGCAAGCCTTGGATTGGGTCGGGCTGCTCAACGAAGACAGCCCCGCAATGCCGCCACGTTATGTGCTGCTGGCTGCGCCTTTCAAAGCTTGAAAGCAACCTCAGTCTTGGGGCAACAAAGACAGTGTCAAAGCTGCAGCATCCCGGGCATCGGTGCAAATGCCGCCCGCGCCAAATTGGGCAGCTTCAAAGTTTTGCAGCGTGAAAATGGGGCCTCCCAGCATCACCGCCAAGCGGGGGTTGCGTGAAGCGGCTTTGATTTGATCCACAAGTTTGGCCAAGCCCGCCAGTTGTTGCTCGATGCTGACCGAAATGCCGACGGCGTCAAACCATTCATTGGTGACGGCGTGGGCCAATTCTTTGGCAGAGGGCGACACTTCCACCACCACCTGCCAGCCTTCTTTGCGGAAAAACTCGGCCACGATGGTCGGGCCCAGGATGTGCTCTGAGCCTGGGGCCGAGGCGATCATGATGCGCTTGGTCTCACCTTGCACCAAGGGACCGTCTTTGTACTCAAAGCCAATGTCATGGGCGATGGCATGCAAGCGCACCAGGCCTTGCGTCACTTGGGTGAAGTCCATGCGGTCGGTTTCCCATTGCGTGCCCAGATAGCGCGCCGCTGGGGTGATGAGCTCCAAAAACACATGCTCGGTGTTCAAACCTTCTTCCATCATTTGGGCCACATAGGCTTGCGCAGCCAGTGGGTCCATAGCCAAGCAATGTCGCACAAATTCTTCGATTTCTTCAGCGTTGGGCAAGGCGCGGCTGGTGGGCACCAAGCTCAGGCGCATCGGATTGATGCGTTCGGCCTTGAGCAGTCGGGGGATGATTTCGGCTTCAATGATTGACAAGATGGACGACTGGCATTCCGAGGGGTTGCCTTTAAAGGGCTTGACCGAGTCGTCGTTGGAGGCGGGTGCGCCCTTGGAAAACATGGACATGGCCATCCAAGTGATCTTGGAGATGGCACCAAACTGATGAAACTTGTGCAAAACAGCGCTTGGGTTCATGGGAGGGGGGTGCTCTGTGAACTTGTGCAAGAGCAAGATGGCCGTTGCTGAACCAAATTTAGCCAGCCCCACGCAATTAGGCAAGCAGGTAAACGCCCACAAGGGAATACCCTAGGAAAAATCCCCATTTAAAGGTCTCTATTGGCCGATCAAGCCGTTTTCGTTGACAAGCCAAGCATTATGATGTTAACTTGTCCTTACACTTAGTCGTGTCAATTAATAATGACAAATTGAGACCAAGGTTTTCACAGAATTTGTGCCCATGGGGGGCGCAGATACCTCGTGCGGTTTGAGCACGTTTTGGAGTACTACAAGGAGTCATCCATGTCTGACCACCAGAAAGTCTGGCCTACCGGTTTAACCGAGGCCGAATCAGAGGAAATACATAGACAGCTGATTCAGGGCACGCAAATCTTCGGCATGATTGCCGCATTGGCGCACCTGTTGGCCTATATCTATTCCCCTTGGCTGAAGTAACAGAAGGAGGTAAATCATGATTTACGGAAAAATGTGGTGTGTTGTCAAACCTTCGGTTGGCATCCCTTTGTTCATCGCTGCCGTCGCCGTCGCATCATTCAGTGTTCACCTGGCCATCGTGTCCAACACGACCTGGGTTAAGAAATTTCTGAATGGCAGCGCCACTGCTGCTGTCACCATGACGGAAACGTCCACGGGGAAAAGTTAAATTTTTCTCTTCGCAGGTCGGGTGACTTGTTCACCTGGCCTGCACCTTTTTCATGACCACCAAACACCCAAAAGTCCTGCAGATCTGGGGAGAGCTGGCGCCCAAATTCTTGCCATTTGCGGATGCTGCATCCGAAGACTTGCCGCTCTCGCGTTTGCTGCGCTTGTCATTGTTTCAAGTCAGTGTGGGCATGGCCTTGGTGCTGCTGGTCGGCACGCTGAACCGGGTCATGATCGTCGAGTTGAAAGTACCCTCTTCCATCGTGTCCATCATGGTGGCTATTCCCTTGTTGTTTGCCCCCTTGCGGGCCTTGATTGGTTTTCGCTCGGATAACCACCGCTCGGAGCTCGGCTGGCGGCGTGTGCCCTACATGTGGATGGGCTCCATGATTCAATTTGGGGGCTTGGCCATCATGCCCTTCGCCTTGCTGGTGCTGG
>JBIIPF010000141.1:0-4978 GCA_044342755.1 Limnohabitans sp.
CAACGCAATCCCCTGCCCCACGCCAATGCACATGGTGCACAGCGCATAGCGCCCGCCAGTGGCGTGCAGGCGGTTCACAGCAGTGGTGGCCAAACGCGCACCTGAAGCGCCCAGCGGGTGACCCAAGGCAATCGCGCCGCCCCAAGCATTCACACGCGGGTCCTCGTCTTGCAAGCCCAACAGCCGCAGCACTGCCAAGCCTTGCGCGGCGAACGCTTCATTGAGTTCAATCACGTCCATTTGATCCAGCGTCAAACCGGTCTGGGCCAACACTTTTTGCGTGGCAGGAACGGGGCCGATGCCCATCACGCGCGGTGCCACACCAGCGGTGGCCATGCCCACCACGCGGGCTTTGGGGGTGAGGCCCTGCTTGGCGGCGTCGCGCTCGCTGGCCAACAACAAGGCGCAAGCGCCGTCGTTCACACCGCTGGCGTTACCCGCGGTCACCGTGCCGTCGGGGCGCACCACGCCTTTGAGTTTGGCCAACGCTTCCAAGCTGGTGGCGCGGGGGTGTTCATCGGTGTCCACCACCACGGGGTCGCCCTTTTTTTGCGGGATGGTGACCGGGCAAATTTCACGCGCCAAGTGACCGGCTTGGATGGCGGCCACCGCACGCATTTGGCTGTTGTAGGCCATCCGATCTTGGGCTTCGCGCTCAATCTTGTAGTCGGTGGCCACGTTTTCAGCGGTATCGGGCATCGCGTCCACGCCGTATGTTTCTTTCATCAGCTTGTTGATGAAGCGCCAGCCGATGGTGGTGTCGTACACCGCATTCGCGCGGCTGAAGGCGGTTTCGGCTTTGGGCATGACAAACGGCGCACGGCTCATGCTCTCCACACCGCCAGCCATCATCAAACCGGCTTCGCCCGCTTTGATGGCGCGGGCTGCCGTGCCCAAGGCATCCAAGCCCGAGCCGCACAGCCGGTTGATGGTGGCACCGGGCACCTCGAGGGGCAAACCGGCCAACAAGCTGCTCATGTGGGCCACATTGCGGTTGTCTTCACCGGCTTGGTTGGCGCAGCCATAGAGCACATCGGTGACTGCCGCCCAGTCCACGTTGGGATTGCGCGCCATCAAGGCGTTGAGTGGAACCGCGCCCAGGTCGTCGGTGCGCACGCTGCTCAACGCGCCGCCGTAACGGCCAAAGGGGGTGCGGATGGCGTCACAAATAAAGGCTTGGTTCATGAATTTCTCTTGGTTGACAATCTGGGGCTATGTACAGCCCCTCACAAAACGATGTTCGTCGTTTCTTTTGCCAAGTCTATGCCAAGCAACAGGCGCATTCTTTGATTGACGCCTTGGAAGTGCTGGCCGGTGAATGGGTGGCCGAGCACCCCGAATACCACGCTGTGTTGGCCGATGAAGCCAGCGCCTTGACGCAGCAATTCACCGGTGAGAACGGGCAGAACAACCCTTTTTTGCATTTGTCCATGCACCTGTCCATCAGCGAGCAGTGCTCGATCGACCAGCCACGCGGCATTCGCCAAGCCGTGGAGTTGCTGGCCTCCAAGCGCAGCAGCTTGCACGATGCGCAGCACGAGGTGATGGAATGCTTGGGCACCATGTTGTGGGAGAGTCAGCGCAGTGGTCGCCCGCCTGACGGGCAGTCTTACATTGACGCGGTACAACGCCGCGCCACCCGCGACTGAATCATCTGAACGCCCACAAAAAAGCCCGCTTGAAGCGGGCTTTTTACTTGAAACGCGGGTGTGTCAGCGGAACTTGGACTGGGGAACAGTCTTGAGCTCACCTTGCTGTTTGGCAATGTAGGCCGAGATTTCTTTCAGTTCGGCCAGTGTGAATTGCTTGGCAATGCCACCCATCACGCCGTTGTTACGCCCCCAAGTGGCTTGGTTGTCCACTTTGTAGGCCTTGAGGGACATGTACAAATAGTCTTTGTATTGGCCGCCAATTTTGGGATAGCCAGGCACCATGGGCTTGCTGTAGTTGGCGCCATGGCAAGAGGCACATGCGCCCTTGGCCAGCAACTCGGCCACTTTGCCTTTGGGCTCGGTGGCTTTTTCAGGCAAAGTGACAGCAGGGTCTTTGCCATGCGACTCGTAGTAAGCCGCAATATCGGCCATGTCCTTGGCGGTCAAAGGCGCCGCAACGCTGCGCATGGTGGGGTGCTTGCGATCGCCTTTTTGATAAGCGTTGAGTGCCGACACGATGTAGCTGGCGCTTTGGCCGGAAATCATGGGAACTTTGTAAACCTCGGGGAAACTGGCTTGGTAGCCTTTGATGCCGTGGCAGCCGATGCACAAAGCGATTTTGGATTCACCTGCTTTGGCGTCACCAGCTTCTTGGGCTTGGACAAATGAGGTCGCGCAAGCGACAAGAAGGAGAAGCGCTGACTTAAAAAAATTGTTCATTTTGGATAGACAATCATTGAGAAACTTCAAAGATTATATCGACGCGCTTTGTAAGCTCCGTGTCGGAAAACCACAAAGGCTTGTTCCATGAAATTTGCAGGATCTGAAAACTACGTTGCCACACAAGACCTGATGTTGGCGGTGAACGCCGCCATCACCTTGAAGCGGCCCTTGCTGGTCAAGGGCGAACCGGGTACCGGCAAAACCATGTTGGCCGAAGAAGTGGCGCAGTCTTTGGGCATGCCTTTGTTGCAGTGGCACGTGAAGTCCACCACCAAGGCGCAGCAAGGCTTGTATGAATATGACGCGGTGAGTCGTCTGCGCGACAGCCAAATGGCCGACCTGGACGGCGGCGAGCGGGTGAAAAACATCGAGAACTACATCGTCAAAGGCGTGCTCTGGCAAGCCTTCACCGCCACCGAACCGGTGGCGCTGCTCATTGATGAGATCGACAAAGCCGACATTGAATTTCCCAACGACTTGCTGCGCGAACTCGACCGCATGGAGTTTTATTGCTATGAAACCCGCGAGCTCATCAAAGCCCAAACCCGCCCGCTGGTGTTCATCACCTCGAACAACGAGAAAGAACTGCCGGATGCATTCTTGCGCCGCTGCTTCTTCCACTACATCAAGTTCCCCGAGGCCGACACCATGCGGCAAATCATCGATGTGCACTTCCCCAACCTGAAAAAAGACCTGTTGGCCGCCGCCCTGAAAACCTTCTACGACGTGCGCGGCCTGCCTGGCTTGAAGAAAAAACCTTCCACCTCTGAACTGTTGGACTGGCTCAAACTCTTGGTGGCCGAAGACATTCCGCTGGCTGCGCTGCAAACCCAGGATGACAAAGTGGCTGTGCCCCCGCTGGTGGGCGCGCTGCTGAAAAACGAGCAAGACGTGACGCTGTTTGAAAAACTGGTGTTCATGCAAAGCCGCAATCGCTGAAGCCAGTCCATGCTGATCGACTTCTTCTACACCCTGCGCGCCGCCAAACTGCCGGTATCTGTGAAGGAATACCTCACGCTTTTAGAGGCGCTGCAAGCCAATGTGGTGGGGCCGCAGAGCGAGTCGTGCAGCATGGACGATTTCTACCACCTGAGCCGCATGATTTTGGTGAAGGATGAAAAGCATTTCGACAAGTTCGACAAGGCCTTTGGCGCGTATTTCAAAGGCGTGGAAATGCTGACCGACTTCACCGCCGATGTGCCCTTGGAGTGGCTCAAGAAAACCCTGGAAAACGAACTCACGCCCGAGCAAAAAGCCGCGATAGAAAAAATGGGCTGGGACGAGCTCATGGAAACTTTGAAAAAGCGTTTGGAAGAACAAAAAGAACGGCACCAAGGCGGCAACAAATGGATTGGCACGGGTGGTACATCGCCCTTTGGCAATGGCGGCTACAACCCGCAAGGCATCCGCATTGGCGGCAAGGGCGGCGGTAAAAGCGCCGTCAAAGTATGGGAGCAACGGGCTTTCCAAGACTATGACGACAGCGTCGAGCTGGGCACGCGCAACATCAAGGTGGCGTTGCGCCGCTTGCGTCGCTTTGCCCGCGAAGGGGCCGAAGACGAATTCGATTTGGACAACACCATCCGCAGCACAGCCGCCAATGCGGGCTACTTGGACATCAAGATGCGCCCCGAGCGGCACAACAATGTGAAAGTGTTGTTGCTCATGGACGTGGGCGGCACCATGGACGAGCACGTGGCAAGGGTGGAAGAGTTGTTCTCTGCGGTCAAAGGCGAGTTCAAGCATTTGGAGTTTTTCTATTTCCACAATTGCGTGTATGACTTTTTGTGGAAAAACAACCGCCGTCGCTACGCCGAAAAATTCGACACCTGGGACGTGATCCGCAAGTACAACAAAGACCACAAACTCATCTTTGTGGGCGACGCCACCATGAGCCCTTATGAAATTTTGCAGCCCGGTGGCAGCGTGGAATACAACAATGAAGAAGCCGGAGCCGAATGGCTGCAACGTTTAACGCACGCCTACCCCAAGTTCGCTTGGATCAACCCCGAGCCGCTGGGCGTGTGGCAATACCGACAAAGTATTAGCATCATCCAACAGTTGGTCAGCAACCGCATGTTTCCGCTCACCCTCAAAGGGCTGGAAGACGCGATGCGGATGCTGAGTAAATAAATTTGTATTACCAAAAAGATTAAATTTAAAAATTTAGTAATCTTGCCAAAATATGTGATTTATTCAGAATCAAGCCTCAGTTTGCGTCGGTTTTTTATTCACATGCAAAGGGGCTCATCGTGCAATTCAAATTCCATTGGGCAGCGATTGCCCTGCTCAGCGTTTTCATTCAAGGTTGTCCAAGTTCTGGCGTAAGCACCACCCCACTGGGCGGTGTGGCCGCTGTTGGTGCGCCATTGGCCGGTGCGACTGTGATTTTGGTGGATGCAGCCGGCACCACCAAAAACGTGACGGCCGATGCAGAAGGGGCATACACGTTTGACGATGTGGGTGCCATGACCGCCCCATTCCTGCTCAAGGCCAGCGGCGTGGTGGGCGGTGAAGAACAAACCATTTACAGCGCGTTGGACGAAAAACCCACACCGGGTGAAACCGCCGTGTTGAACGCCACCCCCATGACCAATGCCGTG
>JBIIPF010000142.1:0-4924 GCA_044342755.1 Limnohabitans sp.
AGTGTTGGTTCCCACACAAGAAGCTTGCGAAAAACTCATCTCGGCCCGTTTCGCCGCTGACGTCATGGGCGTGTCCACCATCGTGTTGGCCCGCACCGACGCCGAAGCCGCCAACTTGTTGACCTCCGACCATGATGCCAACGACAAGCCTTTCCTGACCGGCGAGCGCACCCAAGAAGGTTTCTACCGCGTCAAAAACGGCCTCGAGCAAGCCATCAGCCGTGGCGTGGCCTATGCGCCTTACGCCGACTTGGTCTGGTGCGAAACCGGCGTGCCCGACATCGGCTTCGCGCGCGAGTTCGCCCAAGCCGTGTTGGCTGCATGCCCTGGCAAGCTGTTGTCCTACAACTGCTCACCATCGTTCAACTGGAAGAAAAACCTCAACGACAAACAAATCGCTTCCTTCCAAGAAGATTTGTCCGCGTTGGGCTACAAATACCAGTTCATCACTTTGGCGGGCATCCACATCAACTGGTTCAACACCTTCCAGTTTGCGCACGCCTATGCCAACGGCGAAGGCATGAAGCACTATGTGAACATGGTGCAAGAGCCCGAGTTCGCTGCCCGCGACAAGGGGTACACCTTCGTGTCGCACCAACAAGAAGTGGGCGCGGGTTACTTTGACGATGTGACCACCGTCATTCAAGGCGGCTCCTCTTCTGTGAAAGCTTTGTCTGGATCCACCGAAGAAGAGCAATTCCACTGAGACCCAGGTGCATGCGGGGCGGCGTAAAATCTGCCCTCAGCGTTTAACCTTTTCTTTCCAAGCGCGGCCCATGCCGCGCTTTTTTCATTCAGGCACATGGTTCAGATCACTCTTCCCGACGGTTCGCAACGTGACTACCCCGGCCCCGTGAGCGTGGCCGAGGTCGCCGCCTCCATTGGGGCGGGCTTGGCCAAGGCCGCCTTGGCAGGGCAGGTGGATGGCCAAGTGGTCGACACCAGTTTCATCATTGCCAAACCCGCGCAGTTGTCCATCATCACCGCCAAAGATGTGCAAGGCTTGGAAGTGATTCGCCATTCCACCGCGCACTTGTTGGCCTACGCTGTCAAAACCTTGTTTCCACAAGCGCAAGTCACCATCGGCCCGGTCATTGAGCACGGTTTTTTCTACGACTTCTCTTATTCGCGTGCCTTCACGCCTGAAGATTTGGAAGCCATTGAAAAGAAGATGACACAGCTGGCCCAACTCGATGAACCGGTGGTGCGCCGAGTCTTGCCGCGCGACGAAGCCGTGGCTTATTTCAAGGGTTTGGGCGAGCACTACAAAGCCGACATCATCGCCAGCATCCCCGCCAATGAAGACGTGTCTTTGTACCGCGAAGGCGCGTTTGAAGACCTGTGCCGTGGCCCGCACGTGCCCAGCACCGGCAAGCTCAAACATTTCAAGCTGATGAAAGTGGCCGGTGCTTATTGGCGCGGCGACCACCGCAATGAAATGCTGCAACGCATTTACGGCACGGCCTGGGCCAGCAAAGAAGATTTGCAGCAGCACCTGACCATGCTGGAAGAGGCCGAGAAGCGGGACCACCGCAAGCTCGGCCGCGAACTCGATTTGTTCCACATCGACGAACACTCCCCCGGCACCGTGTTTTGGCACCCCAAGGGCTGGGTGCTGTGGCAAGAGGTCGAGCAGTACATGCGCCGTGTTTACCGCGACAACGGCTATCAAGAAGTCAAAGCGCCGCAAATCCTCGACCAAAGCCTGTGGGAGAAAACCGGTCACTGGGACAAATACCGCGAAAACATGTTTGTCACCGAGTCTGAAAAACGCGACTTCGCCTTGAAGCCGATGAACTGCCCAGGGCACATCATCATCTTCAACCAAGGCATCAAGAGCTACCGCGATTTGCCTTTGCGTTTTGGCGAATTTGGCCAATGCCATCGCAACGAACCCTCCGGTGGCCTGCACGGCATCATGCGCGTTCGCGCATTCACCCAAGACGACGGCCATATTTTTTGCACCGAAGCGCAAATTCAATCTGAAGTGATCGCCTTCACCACCTTGCTGCAAAAGGTCTACAAAGATTTCGGCTTCACCGACATCATTTACAAACTCTCCACCCGTCCCGAAAAACGCATCGGCTCCGAAGAGAGTTGGGACAGGGCAGAAAATGCGCTGGCCGAAGGTTTGCGCGCCTCCGGCTGTGACTTCGAATACCTGCCAGGCGAGGGCGCTTTTTACGGTCCCAAGATTGAATACACACTGAAGGACGCCATTGGCCGCCCTTGGCAGTGCGGCACCATTCAGGTGGACCCGAACATGCCGGAGCGTTTGGACGCCGACTACGTGGGCGAAGATGGTGCACGCCACCGGCCCATCATGCTGCACCGGGCCATCGTGGGCAGCTTAGAACGTTTTATTGGCATTTTGATAGAACAATTCGCCGGGGCGCTGCCGGTTTGGCTCGCGCCAGTGCAGGTCGCGGTGCTCAATATCACCGATTCGCAGGCCGATTACGTCACGGATGTGGTTAAAAAACTGAATAATCAAGGGTTTAGAGCGGTCTCAGACCTTAAAAACGAGAAGATCACGTATAAAATACGCGAGCATTCAATGCAGAAGCTGCCATATATCCTCGTCATGGGTGACAAGGAAAAAGCAGCCGGTACCGTCGCAGTGCGCGCCCGAGGCAATGTGGATCTAGGGGTCATGCCACTCGAAGCTTTCTTCCAAAAGTTAGCCTCTGACATTGCCACCAAACAATGAGTTGTCTGGTTGCAAGACGGTTTTCCTGCCCTTTGGGGCAGTTGTTTTTTGAAGGATTGAACCATCGCTACTGAATTTCGCGATCGCCGACAACGCGAGGAACGCAAACACCGCCTTAACCGGGAAATCATGGCCCCCGAAGTCCGCGTCAGCGGTCCCAACAATGAAGCCATAGGCGTGCTCAGTCTTGCAGAAGCACTGCGCATGGCGGGTGAACTGGATGTCGATTTGGTGGAAATTTCCCCAACGGCTGTTCCTCCTGTGTGTCGGTTGATGGATTACGGCAAATTCAAGTACCAAGAACAAAAGAAAGCGGCTGAAGCCAAGTCCAAACAGAAAGTGATCGAGGTCAAGGAAATCAAATTCCGTCCCGGCACTGACGACGGTGACTACAACATCAAATTGCGCAACATCAAGCGCTTTTTGGATGAAGGCGACAAATGCAAAATCACACTGCGCTTTCGGGGTCGTGAGATCACCCACCAAGAAATTGGCATGGCGTTGTTGCAAAGAATTCGGGATGAACTGGCGGACCTGATTGTGGTGGAGCAGTTTCCCAAGTTGGAAGGGCGTCAGATGATCATGATGATCGCCCCAGGCAAGAAAAAACCGGGTAGCGTGGCCAAACCCGTTGCAGATGTTGCGCAAGCAACCCCTGCTTAAAGGCGACGCAACAAAAGTGTCTCGGGGCTAACAAGTCTGCGTCAGGTTCGCAGCGCCTCACGAGCACAAACAAAAAAGGAGCATTCACATGCCCAAAATGAAGACCAAGAGCAGCGCCAAAAAGCGCTTTCGCGTTCGTCCAGGCGGCACCGTCAAGCGCGGTCAAGCCTTCAAACGCCACATCCTGACCAAAAAAACCACCAAGAACAAACGTCACTTGCGTGGACCAGTCGGTGTGCATGAAACCAATATGGGTCACATGGCGCAAATGCTGCCCATGGCTGGCCTGTAATCGTCGGACGAACAAGGAGAAACAAACATGCCTCGCGTAAAACGTGGTGTTACGGCTCGCGCCAGACACAAAAAAGTATTGGCCCTTGCAAAAGGTTTCCGCGGTCGCCGCGGCAATGTCTACCGGATTGCCAAGCAAGCCGTGATGAAAGCGGGGCAATATGCCTACCGCGACCGTCGTGCCAAAAAACGGGTGTTCCGTCAGTTGTGGATTGCGCGTATCAATGCAGCAGCCCGTGAATTCGGCCTCACCTACAGCCAATTTGCCAATGGATTGCGTAAAGCATCCATCGAAATCGACCGCAAAATGCTGGCCGATTTGGCAGTCCATGACAAAGCAGCCTTTGGCCACATCGTTGATCAAGTCAAGGCGCGCTTAGCAGCTTGATGAGGATTCAGTCACCGTTCGCGCGGTGAATGGATGGACCCCAAGGGATTGAGGCTTTCACGGCTTCAATCCCTTCTTCATTTGTCACACTGAGACCCTATGAACGATCTTGATTCCTTGGTGAAGCAGGCCCAATACTTGTTTGCTAGTTGCACGACGCCGGCCGATTTGGAGAATGCCAAAGCGCAGTTCTTGGGCAAGGCTGGACGCATCACCGAGTTCATGAAAGGACTCGCGCAACTCGACATCGAAGCCAAGAAAACCCAAGGCGCTGTCATCAACGCGGCCAAGCAAGCCATCGAGGCGGCGCTGTCTGATCGGCGCCAAGCGCTGGCGGATGCGGAACTCGACGCCCAACTCAAGTCCGAAGCCTTGGATGTCAGCTTGCCCAGTTCCTTGCGTTCGCCCGGTGGTTTGCACCCGGTGAGCCTGAGCATGGAGCGCATTGAAAATATTTTCACGTCCATGGGTTTTGAAGTGGCCCAAGGACCCGAGATTGAAACCGACTGGTTCAATTTCACCGCACTCAACACCCCTGAAGACCATCCTGCTCGTTCGATGCACGACACTTTCTACATCGAAGGCGGTCATTTGCTGCGCACGCACACCAGCCCCATGCAAATCCGCCATGCCATGGCCCATGTGCAGCAATACCAAAGCCGCATTGATGCGGGGCAGGGCATGCCCGAGATTCGCGTCATCGCGCCGGGCCGCACCTACCGGGTTGACAGCGACGCCACCCATTCACCGATGTTTCACCAGTGCGAAGGCTTGTGGATTGGTGAAAACATCAGCTTCAAAGACTTGAAAGTGGTGTTCACCGACTTTTGTAAAACCTTTTTTGAAAACGATGACTTGGTGCTGCGTTTTCG
>JBIIPF010000143.1:0-4906 GCA_044342755.1 Limnohabitans sp.
TGTAAACCCGGCCAAAGCACCCCAAAAAGCACCTTTTTTCCTATCAACGCCTTGGGCGGCTTGCGGTGATTGACGCAGCCAGATGTTCAAGCAAAAACCAATGCCAATACAACCGATCAAGAGTTTGACGGCACTGTCTGATGTGTAGGCGGCGGTTAACCAACCGACGAAAATGCCCACCATGCTTGCGGGCACCAACACCTTCAAATTGGGCAGGCTGAAATTTCGGCGGTAGAGCCAAACACTCACCATGTCCGAGATCACATAGATGGGCAACAATAACACCGCAGCCTTGACCGGCGAGATCACCATCGACAAGACAGGGACGGCCAGCATGCCAATGGTGGGCAGACCGCCTTTGGATAAACCGATCAGCAAGGCGGCAAAGCTGGCCAGCACGAGATAACTGTCCACCACCATGGGTCAAAAGCGAGTCGTTGTGAGTGACACGGTCAAGTCGTTCACCCTGGCCAGACCGCGTCGTGCTCGGGCACCACAGCGCGTATTTTCAATTCGCGTTCAATGCGTTGACGCAAGGTGTCCGAAGCTGAATTTTCGCCATGCACCACATAGACCTGAGAAGGTGGCTTGGGCATTTTTTTCAGCCAGTCCAGCAGTTGATGAGCGTCGGCATGGGCCGAGGCCGAGCTGAGTTGAACAATCTCAGCCTTCACGTTCAGGTCTTTGCCATGCATGCGGATGGTCGGGCTGCCGCTGGCCAAGGTGGCACCGCGGGTGCCTGGCGATTGATAGCCCGTCAAGACAATCATGTTGCGGTGGTTACCCACATAGTTGGCCAAATGGTGCAACACCCGCCCGCCGGTCGCCATGCCACTGGCGGCCAAGATCACCATGGGGCCATGGTGTTTGATCAGGGCTTTGGATTGCTCTGGGGTTTCAACCATGGTCGCCACATGGTCCATGGCTTGCACTTCGGCAGGGCTCAATCGGTGCTCACCCATGTGTTTTTCAAACAAGGCTGTGGTGTGGATGGCCATCGGGCTGTCCAAGAACACCGGCAGGCCATGTGGAATATCGCCTTGCGCTTTGAGTTGCGCGATGCTGTGCAACACGGCCTGCGCTCTGCCAACGGCAAACACCGGCACCACAGCCACACCGCCGCGGGCTGCCACGCGTTTGAGTGCCACGGCCAGTTCTGCGTTCAGGTTGTCAAGGGGGTGGCTGCGGTCGCCATAGGTGGACTCGATCAACACTGTGTCGGCCTGCGGTGGGTCCGCCGGGGCATGCATGAGGCTGTCGTCGGGCCGACCCAAGTCACCCGAAAACAAGATGCGCTTGCCAGCCACTTCCAACAACAAACTGGAGGCACCCAAGATGTGGCCAGCCGAACTGAATTGCGCCTTCCACCCTTTGATGGGCTCAAACCATTGGCCCCATTTTTCGGTGTGGAAATGGCTGATACAGTTTTTCGCGTCCAGCTTGGTGTAAAGCGGCAGCGCTGGTGTGTGCTTGGAGAAGCCATGCCGGTTGGCAAATTTGGCGTCTTCTTCTTGGATGTGCCCACTGTCGGGCCACAAGATGTTGCACAAGTCGCGGGTTCCCGAAGTGGCGTGGATGCGACCTCTGAAACCTTCGCGCACCAACAAGGGCACATAGCCGCTGTGGTCCAAGTGAGCATGGGTCAAGATGACGGCATCGATCTTGGATGCGGGCTGGGGCAGCGGGTTCCAGTTGCGCAAGCGCAATTGCTTGTAACCTTGGAACAAACCACAGTCCACCAACACGCGTTTGCCATCATGCTCGACGCAGTATTTGGAACCAGTGACGGTGCTGGCACCGCCTAGAAAACGGATGTTGAGGCTCATGCTTTCATCATAGAAGGATTTTTTCCCTGAGAATGAAGCCATGAAAACCATGCCCGATTTAGAAAGCTTGGATTTGAAACCCCAAGCCCACCGCTTGGCGTTTGCCGATCCCGCGTTCATGCTGCGCCGGGAAGCGCGAGGCATTCGTTTGCAGTTGGAGTTGCTCAAGCCCGACTTGATGCAGTCGGAAGCGGGCATTGAGCACACCGTGGTGGTGTTTGGCAGTGCACGGTTCGTGTCCATGGAAGTGGCGCAATCCATGCTGGCGCACGCCAAAACGCAGGGCGATGCTGTCATGCAAGCGCAGGCCACATTGGCAGTTCGAAATGCAAGCTATTACGAAGCTGCACGGGCTTTTGCCAGCTTGGTGTCCCAGGGCTGTGCTGGACTTGCGGCCTGCGATCGCTTGACGATTTGCACCGGCGGAGGTCCAGGCATCATGGAAGCAGCCAACCGTGGGGCGCAAGAAGCTGGCACGCCGTCGGTCGCCTTGAACATCGAGCTTGCCCATGAGCAAGCACCCAACCCCTACGTCACCGAAGGCTTGAGTTTCAAATTTCATTACTTCGCGATTCGCAAAATGCATTTCCTGATGCGGGCCAAAGCACTCGTTGCGTTTCCAGGTGGCTTTGGCACTTTGGATGAATTGTTTGAAATCCTCACGCTTGTACAAACGAGCAAGTCCAAAAGGGTTCCCATCTTGCTTTATGGCACGGCCTACTGGAAAAAGATTGTCAACTTTGAGGCCTTGGTGGAGGAGGGCACTATCTCAGCAGCAGATTTGGACTGGTTTCACTTCGTCGACGAGCCGGCGCAGGCATGGGCGCAAATCAAGACTTTTCACGGCTTGTGATGGCTTCTATTCTGAAAATCTCCCTTTTTCTTGTCATCAAGATGGTTTTTCAACCAAGTCGGACCCGGAAAATAAGGGAATGTCTTGTGCAAACCGCATATTTTTAGGGTGACAATGCTTGGATATCTTGGCCTCGGCTTTTTCTAGACATGTCTGACTCCCCCATCCTCGTTACCCAATCACTGACCAAAGAATTCAAAGGTTTTGTGGCTGTAAGCAATGTCAATCTGAGTGTTCAGCGAGGTCACATCCATGCTTTGATTGGGCCCAATGGTGCCGGCAAAACCACCTGTTTCAATTTGCTCACCAAATTTCTAGAACCCAGCAGTGGTCAAATCGTTTTCAATGGCGTGGACATCACGGCTGAAAAACCAGCTCAAATTGCGCGCAGGGGCATCATTCGATCTTTTCAAATTTCAGCCGTGTTCCCGCAAATGACGGTGCTGCACAACGTGCGCATTGGATTACAACGCCAACTCGGCACTTCCTATTTTTTTTGGCGCAGTGACGCCTCGTTGAATCAACTCAATGACCAGGCCATGTCTTTGTTGGCCGAGGTGGATCTGACAGACTTTGCCCAAACAATGGCGGTCAATTTGCCCTATGGCCGCAAGCGCGCCCTGGAAATTGCCACCACCTTGGCCATGAACCCAGAGCTGATGTTGCTGGATGAACCCACCCAAGGCATGGGTCATGAAGATGTGGAACGGGTGACGCAACTCATCAAGAAAGTCTCTGCCGGGCGCACCATCCTGATGGTGGAGCACAACATGAATGTCATCGCCAGTATTGCCGACAAAATCACAGTGCTTCAACGGGGCGCTGTGTTGGCTGAAGGTAGCTACAACGAAGTCTCGAAAAACCCCTTGGTGATGGAGGCTTACATGGGCACGGCTGACGGCGTGCTGGCAGGAGCACACGCATGAGCCAAGTGCCAGCGCTGGAAATTCAAGACCTTCATTCCTGGTATGGCGAATCACACATCTTGCATGGCTTGAGTCTGCAAGTGCAGCCTGGTGAAGTGGTCACGCTGTTGGGTCGCAATGGGGCAGGCCGCACCACCACCATGCGTGCCATCATGGGCTTGGTGGGCAAACGGCAAGGCTCCATACGTTTGCATGGCAAAGAAACCATTGGCTTGCCTACCCACAAAATTGCGCACCACGGTGTGGGTTATTGCCCCGAAGAGCGCGGTATCTTTGCCAGTTTGTCTTGTGAAGAAAACCTGTTGTTGCCGCCAGTGTTATCTGGCCGTGGCAAGCCCATGACGCTGGATGCAATTTATGCCATGTTCCCCAATTTGAAAGAACGGCAACACAGTCCCGGCATGCGCTTGTCAGGTGGTGAGCAACAAATGTTGGCGGTTGCACGTATTTTGCGCACAGGTGCCAATTTGTTGCTATTGGATGAAATTTCCGAGGGCTTGGCGCCTGTCATTGTTCAAGCCCTGTCGCGCATGATTGCGACCCTTAAAGCACAAGGGTTCACGATTGTCATGGTCGAGCAAAACTTTCATTTCGCAGCACCTTTGGCCGATCGGTTTTACGTGATTGAGCATGGCAAGGTGGCTTTGCAATTCTCAGCCGATGAATTGCAAAGTCAAATGCCAGCACTGAACGAATTACTGGGCGTTTGATGGCCTGCCAAATCCAATTGATATGACTTGAGGAGTTAAAAATGAAATTCAAAAAAATACTCGTTGCCGCAGTTTGTTCCGCTTCTTTGTTTGCGGCGCATGCGCAAAATACACCCTTGAAAATCGGCTTTATCACCGACATGTCGAGTTTGTATGCAGATATTGATGGACCTGCGGGTGCCGAAGTGATCAAGATGGCTATTGCTGATTTTGGCGGCAAAGTTTTGGGTCGCAACATTGAACTCTTGACAGTCGACCACCAAAACAAAGCAGACATCGCCGCATCCAAAGCGCGTGAATGGATTGACCAACAAAACGTGGCCATGATTTTAGGCGGCACCAACTCTGGCACGGCCCTGGCCACCAGCCGAGTGGCGGCAGAAAAGAAACGCATCTACATCAATATTGGCGCAGGCTCTGCACGCTTGACCAACGAAGAATGCACGCCCTACACCATTCACTATGCCTATGACACTGTGGCTTTGGCCAAAGTAGCAGGCAAGGCCATCATCGACCGGGGGGACAAAGATTGGTTCTTTCTCACGGCTGACTATGCGTTTGGACATTCCTTGGAAAAAGATTCTTCTGATG
>JBIIPF010000144.1:0-4897 GCA_044342755.1 Limnohabitans sp.
GTGTAACGCTAGAAGTTGACATTGAGGCTGCCATGACGTTCACCCTTGAGAACCTGCAAACCCCTTTGCTCGAACCCTCGCTGTTCCGTTCGGACTTGGAAGGTTTGCTGCACGACACCCATTTCCCCACCGACATGCTGTTGCGTGCGGTCACCTTCCGGCGCAGCCTGGTCATGGCTGGGCTCACCCGGTGCACCCGCAGCGACACGCTGTGGCGCAGACCGGTCAACCACGATCGGGTCATTTTGGTGGTCGGCCAAGCAGAAAACGACGCCTCTTTGAAGTTGGGTGGCGACAGCTTGCGCTGCAACCTGGTGTTGCTCAAAGCCGTGTGTCAAGCCCACGCGGACGCTTACATCGTTTACAAACCTCATCCCGAGGTCTGGGCCCGCATGCAAGCCCAAGGCCATGCAGCCAACAACCTGCTGCTCTGGTGCGATGAATGTGCGGGCGATGTGCCGCTGTCGCAGTTGTTGCCCAAGGTCAACGAAGTTCACGTTATGAACTCCTTGGCCGGTTTCGAAGCACTGATGCGTGGCAAAAAAGTCAGCTGCTATGCCCAGTCTTTCTATTCAGGTTGGGGCCTGACCAACGACGTTGTGCCCATGGCCCAGCGCTCGCGCCCAATCACCTTGGATGAGTTGGTGGCCGGGGCCATGTTCAGCTATCCGCGCTACATGAGCCGACTGGCCGGGCGCATGGGCCATCGCGACATGGCGCGCTCTCAGGTGCACAACGCTCAAAACGACCTTTCTTTGTTGTCGGCTGCCCTGAATTGAGTTTGCGGTTCAGAGCCAAGGGCGACTGGCAAAG
Organism: Limnohabitans sp.; assembly: GCA_044342755.1. Lineage (GTDB taxonomy): Bacteria > Pseudomonadota > Gammaproteobacteria > Burkholderiales > Burkholderiaceae_C > Limnohabitans. The sequence goes on from JBIIPF010000144.1 coordinate 814, forward strand.
CCTGAAACGCCTTGTTCGAACCCCCAAAAAAACCGCCTCACCCTCACGGGCAGGCGGTTTTTTGTGGGCCTTTGAAACTCAGACGCGCTTGCGGTATTCAGCGGTGCGGGTGTCGATTTCTACCTTGTCGCCTTGCGCCACAAAGATGGGCACGTTGATGTCAAAGCCGGTGGAGATTTTGGCGGGCTTGAGCACTTTGCCCGAGGTGTCGCCTTTGACCGCGGGCTCGGTCCAGGTGATTTCACGCACCACGCTGGTGGGCAGTTCAACGGAAATGGCCTTGCCGTCATAGAACACCACTTCAGCAGACATGCCGTCTTCGAGGTAGTTCAAGGAGTCGCCCATGTTCTCGTTTTCCACTTCGTACTGGTTGAACTCGGTGTCCATCCACACGTACATGGGGTCGGCAAAGTAGGAGTAGGTGCACTCTTTCTTGTCGAGCACGATTTGGTCCATCTTGTCGTCAGCCTTGAAGACCACCTCGGTGTTGAAGTTGGCGATCAAGCTTTTGAGCTTCATGCGCACGGTGGCGGAGTTGCGGCCACCACGGCTGTATTCGGTTTTGAGCACGACCATCGGGTCTTTGCCGTGCATGATGACGTTACCGGCGCGAATTTCTTGAGCGATTTTCATAAAAGGTGTGGGGCTTGGAAAACCGGCTATTTTAGCCGTGCGCCGCCACGAAGCTTTCCAAACGGGTCAAGAGGTCGGTTTCAGCTTGCAAACGCCGCCGCAAAGCGAGCGCCCAAGCGGACCATTGCGCCCAATGTTCAGGGGTCAACGCGGGCAGTGCTGTGGGCTGGTCGGCGTTCCAAGCCAAGTGCGCTTGCACCACCACCGTCGGTGCTTGCGTGGCTGTCAAAAACGCTTGCAACTTGGGCCAGTGCGCGCCGTCGTCTTGCGGATAAATTTGCCAAAGAAAGGCTTGGCCAGCCCAGATGGCCCGCACCAAGGAATCTTCGCCGCGCACCAAGTTCAGGTCGTGCGCGGCCAGCATCTCGTCAAACGCGGGGTGCGGCAGGTAGGGCAGTTCGGTCACTTCAAAGCCGGGCGTTTCAGGCCAAGCTTGCAAGGCGTGTTGCACGGCTTGCGTGGCCCGACCAGCGGTCACGGTCAACTGCACAGCGGGTGCTTGTTCGTTCAGTTGCTCAAGCCACAGACCCAAGCTGGCGGGCTCGTAACAAAACAAGCTGATGCGCAGTGGTTTGGTTGGCAAAGAAAGCTTGTCGTGTTGCAAAGACATCGGTTCATGAGGATGGTGGACATTGGTGTGTGATGCATGCTGTGAACCTGAGGATGTTTGCTGGCCTTTGACAACACGACCATCCATGCCAGGCCCCAACACGCCGCCACTGTGCGGGCTCAAGCCGGGATAGAAAAACCATTTCGTCAAACCTTTGGCGGGGCCGTGCATGACGGGCGAGGGCAGGCCGTGGTTGCGCAGCGCAGAAGGCTCGGCGCTGAAATACTCCAGGTTCACCCACACGGGCGGCTGGGGTGCCAAGCCCATCGCCGCTTGGAATCCCAGTGGCAGTTGGCAGCCAAAGGCTTCAATCACCACCTGCGGTAATTCCTTGGCTGCAAACACCGCTGCATCATCGGGCCAAGGCAACACACTGACGCCCTCGAAAGCTGTTGGGGCCATCCATTGCAAAGCAGAGGCATCGTCCACATACAGATGCACCGTGTGGCCCCGCGCGGCCAACTGTGTACTCAGTCGCCAACACACGCCTAGGTCGCCGTGGTTGTCCACCACGCGACAGAAAACCGCCCATGGAAATTCAGTGTTTACCCGATACACAGCAAAGCTTCCATTGTTATTTTGAGATCTCTTGGCTAGGATGATCTGGTCATTTTGACTTCAATTCACACACAAGGATTTGACATGACCAATCAACGACGCGAATACCTCAAAGCAGCCGGAGCCTTGGGTGCCATGGCCATGTTGCCCAACATCGGTTTGGCAGCACACCACAAAGGACACCTCAAAGACACGGCAGACGGCTTGTTGCAAGCCTCGGTCAATGCGGGCGATGTGCCCGGCGTGGTTGCCATGGCCACCAACCGCCAAGGACTGATTTACGAAGGTGCTTTTGGCTCCCGCCAAGCTGGCGCCAATGTCCCGATGACTTTAGACACTGTCATGTGGATTGCTTCGATGACCAAAGCGCTGACCGGCGCGGCGGCCATGCAGCAGGTTGAGCGTGGCAAATTGCAACTGGACACACCTGCCCACAAAATTCTTCCGCAACTCAAAGAATCTCGGGTGTTGACAGGTTTTGATGCCAATGGTCAGCCACAAACACGCGCTCCCAAGCGGGATGTGACCCTGCGTCATTTGCTGACCCACACCTCAGGGCATTCCTACGACATTTGGAACAAAGACATTGGCGAGTACATGAAAGTCAAAAATGTGCCGGGCATCATTTCTTGCCAAAACGCGGCGCTCACCACGCCTTTGGTTTTTGATCCGGGTGAGCGCTGGGAATACGGCACGGGCATTGACTTTGCAGGCAAGATGGTGGAGGCTGTCTCGGGTCAAAAACTTGGTGACTACATGCGCGATAACCTGTTTTCACCGTTGGGAATGAACAGTACAGCATTCAAAATCACCGATGACATGCGCAGCCGTTTGTCTCGGATGCATGCCCGCACACCAGACGGCTTGGCGGCCATTGATTTTGAAATCCCCCAAGCACCGGAGTTTGAAATGGGCGGTGGTGGCTTGTACTCCACGGTTGGCGACTATTTGAAATTTGTGCAAATGATGCTCAATGGCGGCAAGGGCAATGGCAACCAAGTGTTCAAACCAAGCACAGTGGCACTGATGTCTAAAAATGCCATGGGCAAGATCCGTGTCACCATGCTCAAGCCTGCGGGGGTTGGCTCCTCTAATGATGCAGAGTTTTTCCCCGGTTCGCCCAAGGGATGGGGCTTGTCTTTCATGACCAATGAAACCAAAGCACCCACGGGCCGTTCCGCAGGCAGTTTGGCCTGGGCAGGATTGGCCAATAGCTATTACTGGATCGATCAAAAGAAAGGCGTGGCCGGGGTTTTGGCGACACAAATTCTCCCGTTCGCCGATGTCAAAGCACTGCCGCTCTTTCATGATTTCGAGACCGCTGTCTACAAATCTTTGGGTTGATGGCGTGACATGACCAGAGCCGGGCCCTTGGGCCCGGCTTTTTCATGAGCGTCTACACTTTGCGACTTAAAAACTCGCTCACTGAAAGATGCAAGCATGACCCAACTCAGTCAACGCGCCCAAAACCTGGGCACTGAAAACGCGTTTGTGGTGTTGGCCGAGGTCAACAAACTCATTCGCGAAGGCCACGACATCATTTCGTTTTGCATCGGCCAGCCCGACTTTCACACGCCGAAAAACATCCAAGATGCGGGAATAAAAGCCATTCAAACCGGCAAGCATGGCTACACGCCGTCAGCAGGTATTCCAGAATTGCGCCAAGCCGCTGCCGACTATTTCACCCGCACCCGTGGCGTGAAAGTGGACGCCGATGATGTGGTGGTAGGCGCGGGTGCCAAGCCTTTCATTGGTTACACCATCCAATCGGTGACCGACTTTGGCGCAGGCGATGAAGTGATTTACCCGGTGCCGGGTTTCCCGATTTACGAATCGCAAATCAAGGCCAATGGCGCTGTGGGTGTGCCTATTTATTTGCGCGAGGAACGCAACTTCAGCTTCGACCCGCAAGAGCTGGCCGACAAAATCACGCCGCGCACCAAGCTGTTGATTTTGAATTCGCCGCAAAACCCCACGGGCGGAATCCTGACCGCCCAAGACCTGGAAGCCATTGCCGACATCTTGCGCAAGCACCCGCAGGTGTGGGTGTTCGCCGATGAGATTTATGGGCAACTGGTGTATGACGGCGAATTCAAATCTATCGCTGCCTTGCCCGGTATGCAAGAGCGCACCATCCTCTCCGATGGTTGCTCTAAGACCTGGGCCATGACCGGCTGGCGTTTGGGCTTTTCAGCCAACAAAAAACTAGCGCCTTATTTCACCAACTGGATCACCAACACCGAGTCGTGTGCCTCGCACATCACGCAATGGGCTGGTGTGGAA
>JBIIPF010000145.1:0-4851 GCA_044342755.1 Limnohabitans sp.
CATCCATTCCCAGAGGACCCACCATGGCACGCGAAGGCAGCTTGGAAGCACCCACACGCCATCCCCTTGATTGGCTCAACCCCGAGTTCTACAACGAGGAAGCCTGCCTCACCGAGATGGAGCGCATCTTTGACATTTGTCACGGTTGCCGCCGCTGCGTGAGTTTGTGCGGCTCGTTTCCCACGCTGTTTGACTTGGTGGATGAAAGTCCCACCATGGAAATGGATGGCGTGGATAAAAAAGATTATTGGAAAGTGGTCGACCAGTGCTATTTGTGCGACCTGTGTTACCTCACCAAATGTCCCTACGTGCCACCGCATGAATGGAACCTGGATTTCCCCCACACCATGTTGCGGGCCAAAGCCATCAAGTTTCAAAAAGGCGAAGTCACCACGGGCGAAAAATTCTTGGCCTCCACCGATGTGCATGGCCAATTCGCCGGTATTCCCATCGTGGTGCAAGCGGTCAATGCCCTGAACAAAACCAGCATGGCGCGTTCCTTGATGGAAAGCGCTTTGGACGTGGACAAGGACGCCTGGCTGCCCGAACTGGCCAGCCAAAAGTTCCGCAGCCAAGCACCCAAAGCCCAATCAAGCCAGGTGTTGAATGGTGAAAAAACACCTGGCAAGGTCGTCATTTATTCAACTTGCTACGTGAATTACAACGAGCCCGGCATCGGCATGGATTTGCTGAAAATCCTCGATCACAACGACATCCCCTATGAGCTGGTGTCCAAAGAAAAATGCTGCGGCATGCCCAAGCTCGAGTTGGGTGACTTGAAGTCCGTGGATGCCAACAAACAGATCAACATCCCCATTTTGGCCAAGTACGCCCGCGAGGGTTACGCCATCTTGAGTGCTGTGCCTTCTTGCACCTTGATGTTCAAACAAGAACTGCCATTGATGTACCCCAACGATGCTGAAACTCAGCTCGTCAAAACGCACATGTGGGACCCGTTTGAATACCTGATGGCGCGCAAGCGCGATGGTTTGCTCAAAACCGAATTTCCGCAAAGCTTGGGCAATGTCAGCTACCAAATTCCCTGCCACGGTCGGGTGCAAAACATCGGCAAAAAAACCGAAGAAATGCTCAAGATGATTCCCGACACGACCATCAACACGATCGAGCGGTGTTCGGGTCATGCCGGCACCTACGGCGTGAAAAAAGCCACCCATGCTTACGCCATGAAACTCGCCAAGCCGGTGGTCAAAGCCATGGCCACCATGAAAGACGGTAGCAAGCCCGACTTCATCAGCTCAGACTGCCCGCTGGGCGGCCACCACATCGCCCAAGGCTTTGAGGCCAGTGGTCAAGCCGTGCCCGAACTTCAACACCCCATCAGTCTTGTGGCCAAGGCCTACGGTCTGAAGTAATCGGGGTCAGATTCCAATTAATTGAAAGACAGCCATGCAGATCACCGGACACATCACCGCCGACAGCCTCATGACCTTGGAGGCCTACAGCAAATTCCGCAAGAGCCACAAAGCCGAGGTGCTGGCGCACCGCAAACTCCGCTCGGTGCATTTGGGCGAGCACATCACCTTGCAGTTTGAAAGCGAAACCACCATCCGCTATCAAATTCAAGAAATGCTTCGGATCGAAAAAATCTTCGAAGAAGAGGGCATTCAACAAGAGATTGATGCCTATGCGCCGCTGGTGCCCGAAGGCAGCAATTGGAAAGCCACCATGCTGATCGAGTACCCGGATGTGAATGAACGCAAACGCGAATTGGCGCGACTCATTGGTGTGGAAGACCGCATGTTCATCGAGGTAGAAGGTCATCCCCGTGTTTATGCCATCGCGGATGAAGACTTGGACCGCGAGAACGAGGAAAAAACCTCCGCTGTTCACTTCGTGCGTTTTGAGTTTGATGCGGCCACCAAAGCCGCCCTCAAGGCTGGCGCAGCCGCCAAACTGGGCTGCGACCACACCAACTACCCGGCCCATACACAGATCGCAGAAGACGCGTTGGCCTCCTTGGCTGGGGATTTGAAATAATCCCCTGATGCTCTTCCTGCTGTCACCTGCCAAAACCCTCGATTACGAATCCCCGCTGCCACCGGTGCAGACCAGTGCGCCGCAGTTTGTGGCGCAATCGGCTGATCTCATCAACACCCTGAAAAAGAAGTCGCCCAAGCAAATCGCCGCGCTGATGGACTTGAGTGCGCCTTTGGCACAACTGAATGCCGATCGCTTCAAAGCCTGGTCACCCGCGTTCACCCAAGACAACGCACGCCCTGCGGTGTTGGCTTTCAATGGCGATGTGTATGAAGGCTTGGACGCCAAGAGTTTGAATCCCCAAGACTTGCAATGGGCGCAAGACCATCTGGCCATCTTGAGTGGTTTGTACGGGGTGTTGAAACCCCTTGATCTGATGCAGCCGTACCGCCTCGAGATGGGCACGGCGCTCAAGCACGGCAAAGCCCACAACTTGTATCAATTCTGGGGTTCGCAACTGGCCCTGCATTTGAATGCCCAACTGGCCAAAGAAAAAGACCCGGTCATCGTCAATTTGGCGTCCCAAGAGTATTTCAAAGCGGTGGACCGCAAAATGTTGCAGGCCAAGGTGATTGAATGTGTATTCCAAGACCACAAAAACGGTCAATACAAAATCATCAGCTTCTTTGCCAAACGCGCCCGTGGTTTGATGGCCCGCTTCGCTATTCAACACCAACTGAAAACACCCCAAGCCTTGCAAAAATTCAACCTGGAAGGCTATGCGTTTGCCCCCAGTGTGTCCAGCGACGATACTTTGGTGTTTCGCCGTCACATCAACGATTGAACAAGATGCAAATATTCGCCAATGGCTTGCGCCTGGAAGTTGAAGACACGGGAGAGCGGGATCGACCAGCCGTGTTGCTGATTGCCGGCATGTCCATGCAACTCATCGTCTGGCCCGATGACATGGTGCATCAACTGCACCAAGCAGGGTTTCGCGTGGTGCGCTTTGACAACCGTGACATCGGTTTGTCGCAGTCCCTGGATGAAGCCCCAACACCGAATTTGCTGTGGTTCATGTTCCAACAAAAGTTGGGCTTGAAACCCCAAACACCCTATAGCGTGCAAGACATGACCCAAGACGCCTTGGCCGTTCTGGACCATTTGAAAATTCAGCAAGCCCATTTGGTGGGTGTCAGCATGGGCGGCATGATTGCCCAGCGCTTGTGCCTGACCGCGCCCGAGCGTGTGCTGAGCCTGACCAACATCATGAGCAGCAGTGGTGCCAAGGGTTTGCCTGGTCCCAAGCCCGCCATGCGCCGCATCCTCATGACGCCACCTGCGTCGGGCTCAGAGGCCGCGCGGCAGCATGGTTTGCGTTTTGTCAAAGCCTTGGCGGGGCCGGGATTTGAACACCCCGAGGGCTCTCAGCAAAAACTGGTGGACGACTCCAACAAACGCAGTGTGCGACCCCTGGGGGCGTATCGGCAAATGCTGGCGGTGATGGCCGACCGTGGGCGTGCAAATCTGCTTGAAAAAATCAGTGCCCCGACCTTGGTGATGCACGGCAAAGCCGACCCCTTGTTGCCTTACGCCTGTGGCGAAGACATTGCCAAACGCATTCCGAATGCCAAACTGATGGGCATCGATGGCATGGGCCACGACTTTCCACCTGGCGCGGTCAGTCTGATGATGAACCGTTTGCTGCCCTTCTTGAACGCCCACACGCCTGCATGAACTCGCCCGAACAATCCCAATTGGGCAAGGCCGCCAGTTACGCCGACCATTACGACCCAAGCTTGTTGTTTCCATTGCCCCGAGCGACGCAAAGAGAACAACTGGGCATCACGGGCCAACCGGTGTTTGTCGGCGCTGATTTGTGGACAGCCTATGAGCTGAGTTGGTTGAATCTGCGTGGCAAACCGCAAATAGCTTTGGGTCGCTTGGTCGTGCCTTGTGAAAGCACCCATTTGATCGAGAGCAAATCGCTCAAGCTTTACTTCAACAGTTTCAACAACAGCCGGTTTGAGTCACTGGCGCAGGTGCGCAAAGTGATGCAACAAGACCTGAGCGAGGCGGTCTGGCGCGGTGGCCCGATGCAAGCGGGTGTGGGCGTGCAGTTGCTGTTACCAGAACAATTTGCCCTTGAAAAAGTGCAAGAGCTTGAAGGTGTGGACCTGGACCGATTGGATTTGGATTGCACCGAATTCCATCCTGCGCCACAGTTGCTGATAGCAGCCAGCCATGAAAAGCCGGTGACTGAAACCTTGTGCAGCAACTTGCTCAAAAGCAATTGCCTGGTAACCGGGCAACCCGATTGGGGCAGTGTGGCCATCAGCTACAGCGGCCCGCAAATCGATCAAGCGGGCTTGTTGCAATACCTGGTGAGTTTTCGCAACCACCATGAATTCCACGAGCATTGCGTCGAGCGCATCTTCATGGACATTTGGACGCGCTGTCAGCCCAGCAAGCTGAGTGTGTATGCGCGCTACACCCGCCGTGGCGGCGTGGACATCAACCCGTGGCGCAGCAGCCACCCGCAAGCCATGCCGACCCATGTGCGCAACGCACGGCAATGAAGCTCAGTCTTTGAACGACTTGAGTTCTGCCAAATCAGGGTAGTGGCCGGTGCGTTTGGCTTGAAACGCGGCAATCGCTTCTTGCACATGGCGGTTGCTCCAAATGCCGCTTTGCAACCAACCCATTTGTTTCAAAGCATCTTCGGTGCTGTGATCGCGTGCATAGTGCAGGGCTTGCTTGGTGCCCGCGATGGCAATCGGCGGCTTGCTGGCAATCTCCGTCGCAGCATTCATGGCGGCTTCGAGGGCGCTGGCGGCGTGCGGCAACACCTGGTTCACCAAGCCGTGCTGCAAGGCTTGCTCAGCCCCCATGCGCCGACCGGTGTAGGCCAGT
>JBIIPF010000146.1:0-4843 GCA_044342755.1 Limnohabitans sp.
GTCGATCAACTCTGCTTCACGCTTTTTGATTTTGACGGTGATGCGTGCCGAGGCTTCTTGCATCACCTCGGTGAACATTTTTTGTTCGGCGGGGCTCAAGGTGTTCCAGACATGCGGGCCGACCATGGTGATCAGGCCTTCAACCACATGCGAGGTCAGCATGATGGTTTTTTGCACCTCAAAAAACTTCTTGGCTTCGATGGCGGTGAGTGGGTTTTCTTGGGCGTCCACCGTGCCGTTTTGCAGCGCCAAATACACCTCGGCAAACGCAATGGGTGTGGGGTTGGCACCGCAGGCTTGCCAGGTGGTGATATAGGCGGGTGCATCGGGCACGCGGATTTTCAAACCCTTGATGTCGGCACAGGTGTTGAAGACTTTTTGTCCGGTGGTCTGACGTGCACCGTAGTAGGCGTAAGCGGTGACTTGGATGCCGGTTTTGCGGCGGAATTCTTGGGTCATTTCTTGGAACAGCGTGCTTTTGGAAAAGGCAAGCAAATGGTCGCTGTCGCGGAAGATGAACGGGTAGTACGCAATGCCAAAGCGCGGGTAGGTGCGCGCAGCAAAAGAGGCACCACTCATGATGATGTCCACCGTGCCCAGTGTGAGGCCTTGATTCAGGTCGGTTTCTTTGCCCAAGCTGGAAGCAGGAAACACCTGGATATCAAATTTCCCGTTGCTGCGCTTTTTGATTTCTGCGGCGGCCCACACCGACTCGGTGTGAAACGGCTCACTGGTTTCATATACATGCGCCCATTTGAGTTTTTGCGCGGCCATGGCGCTGAGCGCGACCCAACACAACAAGCCCAGCGCCAGCGCCCGCACAGGTCTGAATAAATGATGCTGCATTCAAAAGCTTTCTGAAACAAAAGAAAAGGGTATTTTCAGTGCACCTTAACGCCGCCTCCGACCGCCTCTCATCGGCATAAACCCGTAGCCGAGTGCGTCAAGCACAAGCCCTATCATCCATGCCACCAGAAAAACAGGAGCATTCATGAAACTCGTTCGTTTTGGCCCCGTGGGCCGCGAAAAACCCGGCATGATCGATGTCAACGGCCAGTTGCGCGACTTGAGCGCGGTCATCCCCGACATTGGCGCGGCCCAACTCGACGACAAAACCTTGGCCAAGCTTGCCAAGCTGAAAACGGACACCCTGCCCAAGGTGCGCGGCAACCCGCGCATGGGCTGCCCCATCAGCCATGTGGGCAAGTTCATCGCCATTGGCTTGAACTACGCCGACCACGCCGCCGAATCCAACTTGCCCGTGCCCGCCGAGCCTGTCGTCTTCATGAAAGCCAACAGCTGCGTGCAAGGACCCAACGATGCCGTCATGCTGCCCAAGGGCTCGGAGAAAAGCGATTGGGAAGTGGAACTGGGGGTGGTGATCGGCAGCAAGACCAGCTATGTGTCACAAGCCCAAGCCTTGAACCATGTGGCCGGTTATTGCGTGGTCAACGATGTATCGGAACGCGCCTTCCAGCTCGAGCGCGGCATGACCTGGGACAAGGGCAAGGGCTGCGACACCTTTGGCCCCATCGGTCCGTGGTTGGTCACACGCGACGAAGTGCCCAACCCACAGCGCTTGGGTTTGTGGTTGGACTTGAACGGTGTGCGCATGCAAACCGGCAACACCAAAACCATGGTGTTCAATGTCGCCAAGTTGGTGAGCTATGTGAGCCAGTTCATGACGCTGATGCCCGGCGATGTCATCACCACCGGCACCCCACCCGGCGTGGGCATGGGCCGCAAAAATAAAAACGGCAAGTCAGCGCCTTTGTTTTTAAAAGCAGGGGATGTGATGCACTTGGGCATCGACGGCTTGGGCGAACAAACCCAACACGTGGTGGCCTACAAAAAACACTGAGCTTAAATGGTGATGGTTTGAATGCCCGCCAAGCTGGGCATGGCAAAACTTTCAGGATCAAACGCCATGTCACCATCGGGGTCAGGCACCCCGGTGGATGTCAGGCCCTTGAAATCAAACAGCGTGTCGTCCAACAAGTGCGAAGGTGCGACGTGCTGCAGTGAGTTGAACATGATGTCCAAACGGCCTGGGTGTTTCTTCTCCCATTCGCGCAGCATGTCGCCCACTTGCTGGCGCTGCAAACCATCTTGGCTGCCGCACAAGGTGCACGGGATGATGGGGAATTCACGGTGCACCGCCCAGCGTTGCAAGTCTTTTTCGGCCACAAACGCCAGCGGGCGAATCACGATGTGGTGACCGGCATCGCTCACCAATTTGGGCGGCATGCTTTTGAGTTTGCCCGCAAAAAACATGTTCAAGAAAAAAGTTTGCAAGATGTCATCGCGGTGATGCCCCAAGGCAATTTTGGTGGCGCCAATTTCATCGGCAACCCGGTACAAAATACCGCGACGCAACCGGCTGCACAGGCTGCACATGGTTTTGCCTTCGGGGATTTTGCTTTTGACAATGGAGTAGGTGTCTTGCGTTTCAATGCGGTAGGGCACACCGAGTTGGCTCAGGTAGTCGGGCAACACATGGGCCGGAAAGCCAGGTTGCTTTTGGTCCAAATTCACGGCAATCAAATCGAAGTGAATCGGCGCGCGGGCTTTGAGTTTGAGCAAGATGTCGAGCATGCCGTAGCTGTCTTTGCCACCCGACATGCACACCATCACCTTGTCCCCCTCTTCAATCATGTTGAATTGGACGATGGCTTGGCCTACTTGTCTGCACAAGCGTTTTTCGAGTTTTTGGGTTTCGCGTTCAATTGTCATAGGTCACCATTGTCCAGATTCCATGTGGATGGCCACAGCACAATCTTCAAAAATTTCAAGCTTGGTGATTTTCACACGCACGCCCAAAACGCCAGGCAATTGCAGCAAACGGTGGCTGAGTTTGCCGATCATGGTCTCCAGCAGGTTGATATGGACAGCGGTGCACTCTTCGATGATGATTTTGCGAACACGACGGTAATCCAGCACTTGGGTGATGTCGTCATTGCTGGGCAGCAAGGCTTGTGGGCCGAAGTTCAACTCGGCATCCACTTGAATGGGTTGCGGTTTGGTTTTCTCAGACTGCAAGATGCCAAGGCTGGCATCAAAGCGCAAGCCAGTGAGTGACAAGGTTTGGGCGTGACATTTCTGCATGGTCTTACCAAGGTTTGTGACCAATGCGCTCCGTGCCTACGGAGGAGCAATCGGCATAGACATCAGGCTTGCGTGTTTGCACGCGCACCGCGACGATGCTGGGATGAAGCAACAACTGGTTCAACAGAGCATCACACAAGGTTTCTTGCAGTTCGTGGTGCACCTCGCCTGTGGTTTGCAACACCAACTCACGCAAAAAATCGTAGTTCAGGGTTTGCGAAATATCGTCATGTGCCGCTGGTGCAGCTGCCAGAGGCACGCAAATATCGATGTCAAACCACACGCGTTGCGCGGCTTTCTTCTCGAAATCGTGCACGCCGATGTGCACCATGCATTCAAATTGGCTGAGGCTGAGCAAGCGGCATTGCGTGGGGATGCGTTGATCCAAGGCAGCAAAAGAAAGCAGGCTGGGATTCATGGTGTGGGTGCTTGGATGGCAAACATGACGTCTCTTGACAGCGGCACCAAATGCTGGCCGTTGTCGACTTGAACCGTGGTGCCGGTGAGGGACTGGTTTTCTGCGATGAAGACCGCCGTGCGGGCAATGTCTTGGGTGTCGATGGGGCGTTGCAGCAGGTTGATGCGGGCGGCTTGATCAAAATTGGCTTGGGTTTGCGGGCCGCTCAGATAGCTCAAGCCAGGCGACAAACCACAGACACGCACTGAGGGGGCCAAGGCCTGTGCTTGCAAGGCCACACTGCGCTCCAGTGCCAGTTTGCTCACGGTGTAAGAAAAATAATCCGGGTTCAGGTTGTGCACTTTTTGATCCAGCACATGGATGACGCAAGCCAAAGTGGTGGCGGCCTCTCGGCGCTGGGCCAATGCATTGCCCAGCAGCAAAGGCAAGACCGTGTTGGTTTGAAAATGTGCTTGCATGCGCGCGGCTGTGCTGGAGACCGCAGTATCTTCTTCAAAAATAGAAGCGTTGTTGACAATGCAGTCGGGCAAGCATGTCGCGTGTGACACACACGCGTTCAGCAACTGATGGTGGGCCTCGGGCGATGACAAATCCAGGGGCAGCAAATGGCAGCTGGAACCCAGGGCCTCGACCAGTCGTTGGGTCTCTTGAGCGTCGGTCTTGGATGTGTTGTAGTGACATATCACCTGCCAACCTGCTTTGGCAAAGGCCAAGCAAAACGCGCGACCCAGTCGCTTGGCGCCGCCCGTGATCAAAACAGTGGGTGTGTGGCTGAGGGGATCCGCAACAGACATGAACGACAATCCAAGCGATGAATGAACAGGCGAAGAGTGTACCGACTGCCCCAACGGCAATGGGCCGTTTGATCCAGGCCAGCTTGGACAAGCAAGGCGGCTGGATGCCCTTCGATCGGTTCATGGCGCTGGCGCTGTATGCGCCGAGCTTGGGCTACTACAGCGGCGGGCAGCAACAAATTGGCCGCATGCCCCAAAGCGGCAGTGATTTCGTCACCGCACCCGAAATGTCGCCTTACTTTGGCCAAGCACTGGCCAACAGCATTCGAGAAGCTTTGCAGCACAGCCACACCGACACGGTCTATGAGTTTGGCGCAGGCAATGGCAGCTTGGCTTTGCAACTCTTGAACGCCTTGGGCGATGAGGTGCAGCACTACACCATCATCGATGTGTCGGGCAGTTTGCGCCAGCGCCAAGCCCAAACCTTGCAAGCCCATGCCCAGAAGGTGACTTGGCTGGAGGCCTTGCCCGAACAACTGCACGGCGTGGTGGTGGGCAACGAGGTGCTGGACGCCATGCCGGTGCG
>JBIIPF010000007.1:0-18641 GCA_044342755.1 Limnohabitans sp.
AGCGGCGAAACGGGCCGAGATGAGTTTTTCGCAAGCTTCTTGTGTGGGAACCAACACTTTGCCGCCCATGTGGCCGCACTTTTTCACGGCTGCCAATTGGTCTTCAAAGTGAACGCCTGCCGCACCAGCAGCGATCATGTTTTTCATCAATTCAAAAGCGTTCAAAACGCCGCCAAAACCAGCTTCTGCGTCGGCCACGATGGGCAGGAAGTAGTCGATGAATTCTTTGTCGCCGGGGTTGATGCCGCGGCCCCATTGAATTTCATCAGCGCGTTTGAAGGTGTTGTTGATGCGGCGAACCATGGTGGGCACCGAGTCGTAGGCGTACAAAGACTGGTCGGGGTACATGGTTTCCGAGGTGTTGCCGTCGGCGGCAACTTGCCAGCCCGACAGGTACACGGCTTCCAAGCCGGCTTTGGCTTGTTGCATGGCTTGGCCTGCGCTGATGGCGCCAAAGGCATTCACATAGCCCTTCTTGGCGCCGCCATTCACTTTCTCCCAGAGCTTTTCGGCACCGCGTTTGGCCAGGGTGTGCTCGATGGGCATGCTGCCGCGCAAACGCACCACGTCGGCGGCGCTGTAACCGCGCTTGACGCCTTTCCAGCGGGGGTTGGTGGCCCAATCTTTTTCCAGCTCGGCAATTTGCTGTTCACGGCTCAAGGGTGATTTAGACATGTCATGACTCCAATAGTGTTGAAAAGAAACCAGTGACCAGCACCGCGTTTGATAAACCTATTATATGTCTTATATAAGAGTCGCCAAAAAATTCATAGAATAGAATGGATGTGTAAAATATCTATATAAATCAATAAGTTACGATAATTCAATGGCTTGAACGGCTGAACCAAGCTGAAATACACCCGCAGGCAGTGATCGAAGAAGCATCATGAATTTTGCATCGTGAAAACAAGTTTCTCTGGGAATTGGATGCCATTCTGGTCGCAAACCATCTTTCGAACACCCTTTTTCAACAGTGAAGCAGGACTGAAAAAAACAACATTTCAGAGGAGAAAAGCGTGATTTTGTCTATGAAAACTGCGTTTTCTACCTTAGGATAGCTACTGCCGACAAAAACAAAAAACATGGCGGCGTTTCACTCACTTCTAGAAGGAAATTGAAAAATGGCAACTGCAAAGAAAGCGGCTAAAAAAACCGCACCGAAGAAAGCCCCTGCAAAAAAAGCCGCAGCTAAAAAAGTTGTAGCCAAAAAAGCACCGGCTAAAAAAGCACCCGCTAAAAAAGCGCCCGCCAAAAAAGCACCGGCTAAAAAAGCCGTGGCCAAAAAAGCGCCAGCGAAAAAAGCAGCCGTGAAGAAAACAGCCGCCAAGAAAGCACCCGCTAAAAAGCGCACGCCCAACGCTGCGTTCATGAAGCCTCTGACACCTAGCGCCGCCTTGGCTGCTGTGGTGGGTGCCAATCCCCTGCCTCGCACCGAGGTTGTCAGCAAGCTGTGGGTCTACATCAAGAAACACAATCTGCAAGACAAAACCAACAAGCGCAACATCAATGCCGACGACAAACTCAAAGCTGTCTTTGGCAAAGCGCAAGTCACCATGTTTGAGTTGGCCAGTCTGATCGGCAAGCACCTGCGTTGATCAACGCTCACATGTGAAAAAGGCCGCGAAAGCGGCCTTTTTTCTTGCAGGCAGTGGTTTGTGGTCGCCGGGGCGAACACAGGGCTTGTCAAGCGGTGATGGGCGTGGCAGCGAACATGAATTCGCCCGGCGATCGAATCGGGTCCACCGAAATCGAAATCTGGTCGTTCGGCATGAACTTGCCCTCCAGCAGCAGCTTGGACAGCGGGTTTTCTATCCGCTGTTGAATCGCCCGCTTCAGCGGCCGCGCCCCAAAGATCGGATCAAAGCCCACCTTGGCCAACTCTTGCAATGCCGCGGTGCTGACCACCAAATGCAGGTCCAGTCGCGCCATCCGATCACTCAAGACCTGGAGTTGAATCTCGGCAATCTTTTCAATTTGCTGGGCGTCCAGCGAATGGAAAACCACGGTTTCATCAATGCGGTTCAAGAACTCGGGTCGGAAATGGTTTTTCAACTCGTCCCACACCGCGTCTTTGATGTCGGAAGCATCTTGGCCCACCATGCGCTGGATGATTTTGGAACCGATGTTGGAGGTCATGGCGATGACGCTGTTTTTGAAGTCCACCGTGCGGCCTTGGCCATCTGTGAGGCGGCCATCATCCAACACCTGCAGCAAGATGTTGAACACATCAGGGTGCGCTTTTTCAATCTCGTCCATCAAGATGACCGAGTATGGTTTGCGGCGCACCAGTTCGGTGAGGTAACCGCCCTCGTCGTAGCCCACGTAGCCCGGGGGCGCACCAATGAGCTTGCTGACCGAGTGCTTCTCCATGAACTCGCTCATGTCAATGCGGATCAGGTGGTCTTCACTGTCAAACAAAAAGCCGGCCAAGGCTTTGCACAACTCGGTTTTACCCACACCGGTGGGGCCCAAGAACAAGAACGAACCTGTGGGTCGTGACGGGTCGCTCAGGCCCGCACGAGAGCGACGAATGGCGTTGGACACAGCCACGATGGCTTCGTCCTGCCCCACCACCCGCGCATGCAAACGCTCTTCCATCAGCAAAAGCTTTTCGCGCTCGCCCTGCATCAATTTGGACACCGGAATGCCGGTGGCGCGGGCCACGACTTCAGCGATTTCCTCGGCACCTACCTGTGTTCTGAGCAAACGGGTGCCCTGCTTGGCGGTGTCCCAGTTGTCTTCGCTGGCATTGGCGTCTTTGAGGCGCTTTTCCAACTCGGGCAACTTACCGTATTGCAACTCGGCCACTTTGTTGAAGTCGCCGTGGCGTTTGAACTCTTCCATTTGAATGCGGCAGCGTTCAATCTCTTCTTTGATTTGCGCCCCACCTTGGGCCTGCGATTTTTCAGACTTCCAAATGTCTTCCAGGTCGGCGTATTCTTTTTGCAGCTTGACGATTTCTTCTTCGATCAAGGCCATGCGCTTGAGGGACGCATCGTCTTGCTCTTTGCGCACCGCTTCGCGTTCAATCTTCAATTGAATCAAGCGCCGATCGAGTTTGTCCATCACCTCGGGCTTGGAGTCGATTTCAATTTTGATTTTGGCTGCGGCTTCATCAATCAAGTCAATCGCTTTGTCGGGCAAGAAACGATCGGTGATGTAGCGGTAGGACAGCTCGGCAGCAGCGACGATGGCCGGGTCGGTGATTTCAACGCCGTGGTGCACCTCGTATTTTTCTTGCAAGCCCCGCAGAATGGCGATGGTGGCCTCCACTGACGGCTCATCGACCATGATTTTTTGGAAACGCCGCTCCAGGGCTGCGTCTTTTTCGATGTATTTGCGGTACTCGTCCAAGGTGGTGGCACCCACGCAATGCAACTCACCACGCGCCAATGCAGGCTTCAACATATTGCCCGCGTCCATCGAGCCCTCGGTCTTGCCGGCCCCCACCATGGTGTGGATTTCATCGATGAACAAAATCGTTTGCCCTTGGTCTTTGGACAATTCGTTCAACACCGATTTCAAACGCTCTTCAAACTCGCCGCGAAATTTCGCGCCGGCCAACAACGACGCCATGTCCAGGGACAACACACGTTTGCCTTTGAGAGAGTCAGGCACTTCGCCTGCCACGATGCGTTGCGCCAAGCCTTCCACAATGGCCGTTTTGCCGACACCGGGCTCGCCAATCAAGACCGGGTTGTTCTTGCTGCGGCGTTGCAGCACCTGGATGGCGCGGCGAATTTCATCATCGCGGCCAATCACCGGATCGAGCTTGCCGGAGCGGGCTCGCTCGGTCAAATCCATGCAGTATTTTTTCAGGGCTTCGCGCTGGCCTTCGGCATCTGCAGAATTCACTTTGTCACCACCGCGCAACGCCTCCACCGCAGAGGACAGGTTTTGGCGGGTCAGGCCGTGTTGTTTGGCTTTTTGTGCCAAATCAGATTTCGCGTCACTCAGTGCCAACAAAAACAATTCGCTGGCAATGAACTGGTCACCGCGCTTCATCGCGTCTTTTTCGGCAGCTTGCATCAAGGAGATGAGATCGCGCCCAACTTGCACCTGCTCTTGGCCTTGCACCTGGGGCAGCTTGTGCATGGCCTCTTCGGCGTCTTTGAGCAAGCCGGCAATATTCACCCCGGCACGCAACAACAGCGCACGCGGTCCATCGTCTTGGCGCAGCAAAGCCACCAACAAATGGCTGGGTTCGATGTAAGCATGGTCTGCACCCAAGGCCAATGTTTGGGCCTCGGACAGGGCTTCTTGAAACTTAGTGGTTAACTTGTCAACACGCATAGGGACCTCTTGGTTGAGAGACTACACAGAACACGTGAGGCAATGCAGTGCGAATTCAAGCCCCGGCGGGCCGGGCCACAGGCTAAGTGCTACTGGCGTTGCTGATCTGTAGGCCCCAACGTGCCAAGGCCTTGTCATCCGACACCCGGGCATCAACCCAGCGGTGGCCGCCGGGCGTGGCTTCTTTTTTCCAAAAAGGTGCTTGGGTTTTCAAGTAGTCCATGAGGAATTCACAGGCTTGAAAACTCTCTCCTCGGTGCGCCGAGGTGACCGCGACCAAGACGATTTGATCCAGGGGTTGCATGAGGCCTACCCGATGGATGACCCGCGCACCCAAGATGTCAAAGCGTTCTGCCGCCTCGGCCATCATGCCCTGGATGGACTGCTCGGTCATGCCGGGGTAGTGCTCGAGTTCCAGCGAGGACACATGGTCGCCTTCGTTGCGGTCGCGCACGGTGCCGATGAAGGAACACACCGCGCCTACCGCTGGTTGCGCGGCTCTCAGCTGCGCAACCTCGCGGCTCAGGTCGAAGTCTTCGGTTTGAATTTGAACCGTGAAAGCCATGCTCAACCGCCCGTCACAGGGGGGAAGAAGGCCACTTCAGCGTCGGGCAGCAAGGCGGCGTCACCATCGCAGACCTTTTGGTTCATGGCCATGCGAATCGCTTTGCCCAAGCCCAGCGCCTTGGCATAGGGCTCGCCACGGGCAATGAGTTCTTGGCGCAAGTCGTTCAAAGTGGTGGCCGATGTGTCCACCTGCTCTTGGCTTTGCGCCAATTGTTCGCGCACCGAGGCGAAATAGCGGAGAGTGATCTTCATGACATCCAGTGGGTAAAAGGAATGAAATCAACCATATCACCAACCGCGATGGTGCGATCTGGTGGGTTGTCGATCAAGCCATCGCCCCACACGGCCGAGGTGAGCACGCCCGAGCTTTGGTTGTCGAACAGGTCGAGACCGCCTTGGGCATTGCGCCGAACCCGCAAGAACTCGCGGCGTTTGTCGGCGCGTGGCCAAACGAAATCGGCGCGCATGGCGAAGGGATGAAGCTTTGAGGATGAGACGCCTTGCAAAGCGCTGACAAAGGGGCGCACCAGCAACATGAAGGTGACCAAGCTGGACACTGGGTTGCCGGGCAAGCCGATGAAATGCGCGGTGCTGCCGTCAGTGCGCCGAAGTTGGCCAAAGGCAAAAGGCTTGCCGGGCTTGATGGCCAAGGCCCACAAATGCAATTCGCCCAAGGCCTGCACCGCCGGTTTCACATGGTCTTCTTCGCCCACGGACACACCGCCGCTGGTGAGGATCAGGTCGTGCTGCTGCGCGGCTTGCGCCAACATGGCTTGGGTGGGCACCAGTTTGTCGGGCAAGTTGCCCAGATCGGTGACCAGGCAACCCAAGCGCTCGAGCAATGCGCGCAGGAAAAAACGGTTGGAATTGAAGATGGCACCGGGGGGCAACTGCTTGGGCGCAAGGTCGCCGGGCATGACCAATTCATCGCCGGTGGACAAGAGCGCCACACGCGGGCGCGCATGCACGGGCAACTGCGCCATGCCAATGCTGGCCGCCAGCCCCAACGAGGCGGGGGTCAAGCGCAAGCCCTTGGGCAACACCACTTGTCCCAGGCCGATGTCTTCGCCTTGTTTGCGGATGCACTGCCCTGCTTTGGGTTGGGCTTTGATGTGCACTCGCCCATCGTCCAAGGCTTCGCATTCTTCTTGCATGACCACCGCATCGGCACCGTGCGGCACAGGTGCGCCGGTGAAGATGCGGGCGGCATGACCGGCTTGCAATTCTGAGGGTGCGCTGCCTGCCGGTATGCGCTGGCCCAGCTGAAGCACACCCTCGGCTTTCAACCAGTCGTCGCAGTTGAAGGCATAGCCGTCCATCGCCGAATTGTCGAAAGAAGGCACGTTGAGTTCGGCCACGCAGTCTTGCGCCAACACACGGCCATCGGCTTGCATGGTAGCCACGTGCTCGACAGTGCCCAGCGTGTGGGCATGGCCCAACAATTGCGCCAAGGCGTCATCCAAAGGGAGCAGCGAGGGCTTGTTCATGGGGTGGTGCAGTGTTTTTCAATGAAGGACTTGATGCGGCCAACATCGGTCGACATGACTTCCACGCGTTGGGGCAGGTTTTCCAGATGCGCAAACTTCGAGGGCATGTCGGGGCTGCGACCCAGGGCTTCCAAGATGGTGCTTTCAAACTTGATGGGCAGCGCGGTTTCCAGCACCACCATGGGGGTGTCAGTCTGCACCCAATCTCGGGCCACCTTGATACCGTCTGCGGTGTGGGGGTCGAGGATTTGACCCTGCTGCGAGGAGGCCGCGCGTATGGTGTCCAAGCGATTTTGATGGGTACTTTTACCGCTTTGGAAGCCGTAATGCTGTGCAGCTTGATTGAAAAACGGCTCATGCGCCAATGAAAATTGGCCCTTGGCTTGCAATTCAGGGCCGAACAACTGCGCCGTTTTTTCAGCGTTTCGACCCGTTAAATCGAAGATGAATCGCTCGAAATTGCTGGCTTTTGAAATATCCATCGAGGGGCTGGAGGTTTCAAAGGTGTGACTGCTTGATCGGACTTTGTAAATGCCTGTGCGGAAAAATTCATCGAGCACATCATTCTCGTTGGTGGCCACCACCAAATGGCGGATGGGCAGACCCATCATGCGGGCCACGTGCCCAGCGCAGACATTGCCGAAATTGCCACTGGGCACGGTGAAACTGATGCGCTCTGCATTGGACTTGGCCACTTGAAAATAAGCGGCAAAGTAATAAACCACCTGCGCCAACAAACGCGCCCAATTGATGGAGTTGACCGTGCCAATTTTGTAGCGGCGTTTGAAATCCAAGTCGTTCGAGACGGCTTTGACCATGTCTTGGCAATCATCAAACACGCCTTCCACGGCGATGTTGAAGATGTTCGGGTCTTGCAAGCTGAACATTTGCGCTTGCTGGAATTTGCTCATGCGCCCATGCGGGCTGGTCATGAACACACGAACGCCTTTTTTGCCGCGCATCGCATATTCGGCAGCACTGCCGGTGTCGCCCGAGGTGGCGCCCAAAATATTCAGCTCTGCCGAGCGGCGGTTCAATTCATATTCAAACAAGTTGCCCAACAATTGCATGGCCATGTCTTTGAAGGCCAAGGTAGGGCCATTGGACAATTCCAAAATGAACACATTTTTTTCGAACGGCCGCACAGGGGCAATCAGGGGGGAACCAAAAACATCTGCGGTGTAAGTCTTCTGACACAGCGCGCGCAAATCATCGGGCGGGATGTCGTCAATGTACAAACGCAGAATTTCAAACGCCAAATGGGCATAGCCCTGGGTCTCGAAAACCTGGCGCATGGCCACAAGCTGCTGCTTATCCAAGACGGGGTAATGGGTTGGTAAGTACAAACCACCATCCGGGGCCAAGCCCTCCAGCAAGATGTCACAAAAGCGTTGCTTGGACGCATGCCCCCGAGTCGAGATATAAATCATCAGCTCAAATCTTCCTTGCGAATGCGAACCACGGGATGCAAGACCGTGGGCAATTGCTGAATTTTCTGAATAGCTGCCTTCATCACCGACTCTTGGGCCACATGGGTAAGGATGATCAGTTCAGTTTGGTCATGGCCTTGGGATGCCGGTTGCTGCAGCATGGCATCGATGCTGATGCCAAATTCGGCCAGTACACCGGTCACATTGGCCAACACGCCAGCCTGATCGGCCACGCCCAAGCGCAGGTAATGGCAGGTTTGAACATCGTCGATGGACAGCACGGGCAGGTCTTGGATGGCCGAAGGCTGGTAGGCCAAGTAAGGCACCCGGCAAGCGGCATCGGCCGAGCTCAAGCGAGCAATGTCGATCAAATCGGCGATCACTGCACTGGCAGTGGGTTCGCCGCCAGCGCCTTTGCCGTAGTACAGGGTGGTTCCCACGGCGTCAGCTTTGACCATGACCGCATTCATCGCACCTTCCACATTGGCGATCAGCGATTCCTTGGACACCAAGCCGGGATGTACTCGGAGTTCAATGCCATGGGCCGTCTTCTTGGCGATGCCCAACAACTTGATGCGGTAGCCCAGTTGTTTGGCAAACTCAATATCCACGGCTTGCAAATGGACGATGCCCTCAATATAGGCCTTGGCAAAAGGCATGGGGATACCAAAAGCCATTGACGCCAAGATACTGCATTTGTGGGCGGCATCAATACCTTGAATGTCGAAGGTGGGATCGGCTTCGGCATAGCCAAGTGCTTGGGCCTGATGGAGTGCAGCCTCAAAACTCAGACTCTTTTCACGCATTTCGGTCAGGATGAAATTGGTGGTGCCGTTGATGATGCCCGCCAACCATTCGATGCGGTTGGCGCTCAAGCCCTCGCGCAAAGACTTGATGATGGGAATGCCACCGGCCACGGCCGCTTCAAAACCGATCATCACACCTTGGCGTTGCGCAGCGGCAAAAATCTCGTTGCCATGCACGGCCAGCAGGGCCTTGTTCGCGGTTACCACGTGTTTGCCAGCGTCAATGGCACTCAGCACCAACTCGAGGGCGATGCCATAGCCGCCAATCAATTCGATGACGATGTCGATCTCGGGGTTGGCGATGACCTGCTTGGCGTCAGAGACCACTTGGCAATCACTGTCAACCAAAGCACGGGCTTTGGTGGTGTCCAAGTCGGCCACCATGGTGATGACCACGGCACGTCCCAAGCGGCGCTGGATTTCAGCTTGGTTGCGTTTAAGGACTGCGTAAGTACCGGCGCCAACCGTTCCCAGTCCCAACAGGCCAACTTGAATGGGTTTCATGCGAGTGCATTCTTTCGGTAATGTTCTAAAAATTGAGCAATGCGACCGATGGCCACGCGCAGATCATCTTCATGCGGCAAAAACACAATCCGGAAGTGGTCAGGGCTGGGCCAATTGAAGCCCGTACCTTGCACCAACAACACCTTGGTTTCTTGCAACAAGTCGTTGATGAATTGCTGGTCGTCTTTGATGGGGTACATCTTCGGGTCGAGCTTGGGGAACATGTAGAGCGCTGCTTGGGGCTTGACGCAGGTGACGCCTGGAATGGCGGTGATGAGCTCGTAGGCCAAATCGCGCTGGCGGCACAAACGGCCACCGGGCTTGACCAAATCGTTGATGCTTTGGTAACCCCCCAAAGCCGTTTGGATGGCGCTTTGACCAGGCACGTTGGCGCACAAGCGCATCGAGGACAGCATATTCAAGCCCTCGATGTAGTCCTTGGCGGGTTTTTTGTCGCCTGACACCACCAACCAGCCGGCACGGTAGCCGCAGCTGCGGTAGCTTTTGGACAGCGAGTTGAATGTGAGGGTGAGCACATCTTTGGACAAACTGCCTATCGCCGTGTGGGTCACACCGTCATAAAGCACCTTGTCATAGACCTCGTCGGCAAAGATGATCAAGCCGTGTTCACGCGCCAAGTTGACGATGCTTTTGAGCAAGGCGTCGGAATACAGCGCACCCGTGGGATTGTTGGGGTTGATGACCACAATCCCTTTGGTGTTGGGTGTGATCTTGGCTTTGATGTCTTCGATGTTGGGCATCCAACCATTGGCCTCGTCGCACATGTAGTGCACCGGGGTGCCACCCGACAAACTCACCGCCGCAGTCCACAAGGGGTAATCGGGCGCAGGAAGCAGCAACTCATCACCGTTGTTGAGCAAGGCGTTGGTGGCCATGACGATCAGTTCACTGGCGCCGTTGCCCAGATAAATATCGTCTAATGAAACGCCATCAATACCTTGCTGTTGGGTGTAGTGCATCACCGCTTTGCGGGCGGCAAAAATACCTTTGCTGTCTGAATAAGCGGCCGCACCTGGCAAGTTGCGGATGATGTCTTGTTGAATTTCTTCAGGGGCATCAAAACCAAACACGGCCAAATTGCCGATGTTCAATTTGATGATCTTTTGGCCCTCTTCTTCCATTTGGCGTGCTTTGTCCAACACGGGCCCGCGAATGTCGTAGCAAACATTGGCCAACTTGTTCGATTTTTGGATGGTTTTCAAAAGACACTCCGGTGGTACAGACGGCGTAAAACCTATAATTTGACCATACTTCTTGGCACTTTTTGGCTTTCAACCTGGACCTGCGATATGAAATTACAGCCCGATCGTGCAGACACACTTTCCGTCACCGCCCATGGACCGGGCTGGTTGGCCATCAACGGTGAACGCTTTCAACACAGCCTCCTGATCACCTCGGACGGACAAAACATCAAATGGCCATGCGAACATTTTTCAGCACTGCTACCTGCGCACTTTGAGTTGCTGCTTGGATTGAGCGCAGAAATCATTTTGTTTGGCTCGGGCTCAAAGCATCAATTCCTTCGTCCCTCTTTGTACCAATCGCTGATTGCCAAAGGCGTGGGCATTGAATGCATGGACACTGTGGCCGCTAGTCGAACCTTCAATATTTTGGCTGCGGAGCAGCGACAAGTGGCTGCCGTGTTGCTGATCACGGATCTGCATTGAATCGTCTTTTCTGGGCAATTCCATCGGCTCAGAAACTTGCCAAAGTTCGTCGGCATTTTTTCGAGATAAAATGCGTTTCACCCGAAGATCTACTTTTGGCTCTCTAGGCATAACGGACTAAAACCATGGCGATTGTTGTCAATAAACACCTCCCCGAATTTGAAGCAAACGCTACCGGTGGGATCAAAGTGACCCATCAAACGCATGTGGGTCAAATCGTTATTCTGTATTTCTACCCCAAAGACAACACCCCGGGCTGCACCACCGAAGCCATGCAGTTCCGCGATAAATTCAAAGACTTCACCAAAGCGGGCGCCGTCATCTTTGGTGTGTCCCGTGACAATATGCGCTCACACGACAGCTTCAAAGAAAAATTAGAGCTTCCCTTTGAGCTGATTGCCGACACCGAAGAAAAAATGTGTCACATGTTTGGTGTGGTCAAGAACAAAATCATGTACGGCAAAAAAGTCAAAGGCATCGAACGCAGCACCTTCTTGGTCGGTGCTGATGGCATCTTGAAACAAGAGTGGCGCGGCCTGAAAGTTCCCGGACACGTCGATGAAGTTCTCAAAGCGGTCAAAGCACTGAAAAAATCCTCCACTGCTTCTGCCTGATTTCAATGCCGCTTCCCCCTGCCCCACGCAAGCGTGCTGACCAGATGCGCTTGGACGGGTCTAGCCCGTCAACCCCATCCAGCGCGGCCTCTGCCTCCGAAGCCCCCCCCAACCGGGCCGCTTCTTTCTCTGCCAAGCCGAGACGCAACACCAGCAAGCCCGCTGCAACTGCCCGTAGCCAAGTCAAGACATCCCCTGCCCCTGAGGATCACGGCTTAGAGACAACACCCAAATTCATACCCAAAGCAGCCAAAAAACCAAGTGGTCCGCGCAAGTTGTTCGTGCTGGACACGAATGTGCTGATGCACGATCCCATGTGTTTGTTCCGCTTCGAAGAACACGATGTATTTTTGCCCATGGTGGTGCTCGAAGAGCTAGACAACCACAAAAAGGGCATGACCGAAGTGGCGCGCAATGCGCGTCAAACCAGCCGCAGCTTGGATGCCTTGGTCAGTGCCAGCCACGAAAACATCGAAAAAGGTTTGTCACTCAGTGGCACAGGCCATGTCGAAGTCGGTGGCAAGCTTTTTTTCCAAACCACGCCCATCACGGTTGAATTGCCCTCCAGTTTGCCGCAAGGCAAAGCCGACAATCAAATCCTTGGTGTGGTGCAGGCGCTGGGCCTGTTGCATGCGCCTCGTCAAGTGGTGCTGGTGTCCAAAGACATCAACATGCGAGTCAAGGCCCGCGCCTTGGGGTTGCCCGCGGAAGACTACCAAAACGACAAAACGCTTGAAGACGGTGACTTGCTGTATTCGGGTTCGATGGCCTTGGCGACCGATTTTTGGTCCAAGCAAGCGAAAACGGTTGAGAGCTGGCAAGCCGGTGGACAAACTTTCTACCGCATTGGCGGCCCAGTGGTGGCCAACATGCACATCAACCAGTTTGTCTATTTCGAGTCTCCGGGTGAGCCCAGTTTGTATGCCCGTGTCACCGAAATTCGCGGCAAAACTGCAGTGATGAAAACCTTGAAAGATTTCAGCCACATCAAAAATGCGGTCTGGGGTGTGACCTCGCGCAATCGCGAGCAGAACTTTGCACTGAACATGTTGATGGACCCAGACATTGACTTCGTCACACTCACGGGTACCGCCGGCACTGGCAAAACCTTGCTGGCCTTGGCCACGGGTTTGCTGCAAGTCTTGGATGACCGTCGATACACCGAAATCATCGTCACCCGCGCCACTGTGAGTGTGGGCGAAGACATTGGTTTTTTGCCTGGAACCGAAGAAGAAAAAATGGGCCCTTGGATGGGTGCTCTTGATGACAACTTGGAAGTGCTGGGCAAAACGGATACCAGTGCCGGTGAATGGGGCCGCGCTGCCACCAATGAGTTGATCCGCAGCAAGATCAAAATCAAGAGCTTGAACTTCATGCGCGGCCGCACCTTTTTGAACAAGTTTGTCATCATTGACGAAGCGCAAAACTTGACGCCCAAGCAAATGAAGACCTTGATCACCCGCGCTGGACCCGGCACCAAAATTGTTTGCATGGGCAACATCGCACAGATTGACACGCCCTACCTCACCGAAGGCTCATCCGGCCTGACCTTTGCAGTAGACCGCTTCAAGGGTTGGCCCCACGGTGGCCATATCACCTTGGCCCGTGGCGAGCGTTCACGCCTGGCAGACTTCGCCAGCGAAGTACTCTAACGTTTCAATAATCCGTATTGCCACCTGCATAAGACTCAAACTTGGTGATGGGTTTGAGGAAGGTGAGTTTCACAGTACCGGTTGGCCCGTTACGCTGCTTGCCAATGATGATTTCGGCCACGCCAGGCTCTTTCGAGTCTTTGTTGTAGTAGTCATCGCGGTAAATGAACATGATCACATCCGCATCTTGCTCAATCGCACCAGACTCGCGCAAGTCGCTCATCATGGGCCGTTTGTCGGTGCGTTGCTCAACACCACGGTTGAGCTGGGACAAGGCGATCACCGGGCATTGCAGCTCTTTGGCCAGCATCTTCAAGCCCCTGGAGATTTCTCCCAACTCGGTGGCGCGGTTGTCACCATCACTGCCACTGCTGCCACTCATCAATTGCAAATAATCCACCACCACCAAGCCCAGCTTGCCGCAATTGCGGGCCAGGCGACGTGCACTGGCGCGAAGTTCGCTCGGCGTGAGCCCGGGGGTTTCGTCTATCGACAAAGAAACTGTTCGCAAACGTTCTACAGCTTCAGCCAATCGAGGCCATTCTTCGTCCTGCAGTTTGCCTGTGCGCAAACGGCCTTGGTCAATACGGCCAATGGAGCCGACGATGCGAATAGCCAGCTGGGATGCGCCCATCTCCATGGAGAACACCGCCACTGGTAAACCTTCTTTCAAGGCCACGTTTTCAGCGATGTTGATGGCCAAGGCGGTCTTGCCCATCGACGGCCGTGCTGCCAGCACAATCAAGTCGCCGGCTTGCATGCCCGAGGTCATGCGGTCTAAATCGAAAAAGCCGGTAGGCACACCCGTGATGTCGTTGGGGTTTTGGGACATTTCTTCAACCCGGTCGAGCAACTCGACCACCAAGTTGCCCATGGACTGAAAGCCCTGGCGCATGCGCGAGCCTTCTTCACCAATATTGAAAATTTTCTGCTCAGCTTCATCCAAGATATTCGGTACAGGTCGACCGTTGGTGTTGAGCGCCGAGGTGGCGATTTCATCACTCACACTGACCAATTTACGCAAAATTGCACGTTCGCGAACGATCTCTGCATACCGCCGAATGTTCGCAGCGCTGGGAACATATTGCGCCAATGAATTCAAGTAGGCCAGACCGCCAATTTCCTCGGCTTTACCCTGGCTTTGCAAGTTTTCAAAAACGGTGATGACATCCGCAGCACGGTTGGCATTCACCAAGGTACTCACGGCGGTATAAACCAATCGATGTTCATACCGGTAGAAATCGCTATCAGATAAAAGATCGCCAACCCGATCCCATGCGCTGTTATCCAACAGCAGTCCACCCAAGACGCTGGATTCAGCTTCTAAAGAATGGGGGGGAATACGCAGCTGCGCGACTTGTCGATCACTCATAGACAAGTCTTCTTCGCTTGAAAAACCAACAGACATCGATAACCTTTTAAAAGGCTCATCCTATAGGCATACATGAAATTTGTCATGGGATAAGCCTGTGAATAAGCTTTTTATAAGTACCTGACAGACTTGTATAAATCCTCTCAAAAGGCCGATGGTCAAGAAAAAACCGCTCTGAAAGAGCGGTTTTTCAAAGGGGCGTCAGACTGAATGGATCAGGCTGTTTCGCCGTAGACAGACACTTTGATGTCCACCAACACATCGGTGTGCAACGCCACGCTCACCTCAGAGTCGCCGACGATCTTGATCGGACCGTTGGGCATTCTGATCTGAGCTTTGGACACGGTGTAACCCGATTTGCCCAATTCTTCGGCGATGTCAAAGTTGGTGACGGAGCCAAACAAACGGCCATCGACACCAGCCTTTTGGGTGATTTTGACCGTAGTACCGCTCAACTTCTCGCCTTGTGCTTGGGCTGCCACGAGTTTTTCGTGAGCCGCTTTTTCCAAATCAGCACGACGCGCTTCGAATTCTTTGATGGCGGCTTCGGTGGCGCGACGCGCTTGACCTGAAGGGATCAAAAAGTTGCGGGCATAGCCATCTTTGACTTTGACCACTTCACCCAGGTTGCCAAGGTTGACGACTTTTTCAAGCAGAATGATTTGCATGTTTTCGCTCCTTAGATTTTGTGTTGGTCGGTGTAAGGCAACATCGCCAAGAAACGCGCACGCTTGATGGCGGTGTTCAACTGTCGCTGGTAAATGGCACGGGTGCCCGTCAATCGCGCAGGAATGATTTTTCCGTTTTCAGCGATGAAATCACGCAGGGTATCAATGTCTTTGTAGTCGATTTCTTCAACGCCAGTGACGGTGAAGCGGCAAAAGCGCTTGCGCTTGAACAGCAAGGACTGGGTGTTGCGCTTGGGGCGCTTGTCTTTATTGAATTTTTTGAACGTGGCCATGAAAAAGGCTCCTAAATGTCAGTGTGAATACTTTGAATGTGGAAGATGACTGATTTTGATTTTTGCGTGGAAGCGAGAAAGCCGGTGAATCTGCAAAGTTTTTCCAAAGGCATTTGAATCATCTTTTCAGCCATGGTGCCCATGGCAACAGATTTCAGCAACAAATGGATTTTTCTTTGCGATCCCGCTTCTTCCAGGGTGGAATCGTGTTCGAGTTGGCAATCAACCACTGGCAAGCCAGCTGGTGTGTACCTCGTTGCGGAAACTTCAGAAATCCGGGCAACGATGTCGAATCGATTCACATCTCCCAAGCGTGATCAGTTCAATCAGGCTTGAAACTCAGCGTGCTGTGTTTTACGAGCTTCTTCTCGTTCCACAGTTTTCATCATGAGTGAAGGGCTTGTTTCTGCTTTTTTCTTCAGCACGGTCAGGTGGCGAAGAACAGCATCATTGAACTTGAAGGCATGCTCAAGCTCACCCATGACGTCTTGGTTGGCTTCAATGTTCAAGCACAGGTAATGGGCTTTGGCCAATTTGTTGATCATGTAGGTCAACTGGCGACGACCCCAATCTTCAAGGCGGTGGACTTTGCCGCCGCCGTTGGTGATCAGGCTTTTGTAGCGTTCGAGCATGGCTGGAACTTGCTCACTTTGATCGGGATGGATCAAAAGCACGATTTCATAATGACGCATGAACTCTCCTTGTGGATTGAGCTACCCACAGCGTCATGCGTGGTGTAGCAAGGTGGGAAACCCGACATTGTACCCAATTCAGTCGGGTGGCTTTCAGTCAGCAGCCAAGGCCTGCCATGTGGCCACCACGCTGTCGGGGTTGAGTGAAATGGATTCAATGCCCGCCTCGACCAACCATTTGGCGAAATCTTGGTGGTCGCTGGGGCCTTGGCCGCAAATACCCACGTATTTCGAATGTTTTTGGCAGGCTTGGATTGCTCGCAGCAGCATGAATTTCACAGCCGGGTCGCGTTCATCAAAGTCAGCGGCCAACAAAGGCATGCCAGAGTCGCGGTCCAACCCCAGGGTCAATTGGGTCAGGTCGTTCGAGCCGATGGAAAAGCCATCAAAGTAAGCCAAGAAGTCCTCGGCCAAGATGGCGTTGCTGGGCACCTCGCACATCATGATGAGTTTCAAGTCGTTTTCACCGCGACGCAGGCCCTGTGCGGCCAACAAATCCACCACGCGTTTGGCTTGCCCCAGGGTGCGCACAAAGGGCACCATGATTTGCACATTGGTCAAGCCCATTTCACCGCGTACCCTCCGCAGGGCTTCGCATTCCATGGCAAAAGCTTCTTCAAATTCAGGGCTCAAATAGCGGGCAGCGCCCCGAAAACCCAGCATCGGGTTTTCTTCTTCAGGCTCATAGCGGCCGCCGCCAATCAATTTGCGGTACTCATTGGACTTGAAATCTGACAAGCGAACAATCACCGGTTTGGGCCAAAAAGCGGCGGCAATGGTGGCCACACCTTCGGTGACTTTGTCGATAAAAAATGCTTTGGGCGAAGCGTGTCCACGGGCCACCGACTCGACTGCTTTTTTCAACTCTGAATCGATGTGGGGGTAATCCAAGATGGCTTTGGGATGCACCCCAATGTTGTTGTTGATGATGAACTCTAGTCGCGCCAAGCCCACGCCCGAATTGGGCAGTTGCGCAAAGTCAAAGGCCAAGCTGGGATTGCCGATGTTCATCATGATCTTGGTGGCAATGCTGGGCATGTCACCGCGTTGCATCTCAGAGACTTCGGTTTCCAACAAGCCGTCGTAGATGAACCCCGTGTCGCCTTCCGAGCAACTGACGGTGACCAAGGTGTTGTTCGCCAAACGACTGGTGGCGTCGCCACAACCCACCACAGCCGGAATGCCCAACTCGCGAGCGATGATGGCCGCATGACAGGTTCTGCCACCTCGGTTGGTGACGATGGCACTGGCTTTTTTCATCACGGGCTCCCAGTTGGGGTCCGTCATGTCGGTCACGAGCACATCACCGGCTTGCACCAAATCCATTTCGGCCAAACTGTTGACCAAGCGAACGGGGCCAGTACCGATTTTTTGGCCAATGGCACGGCCCTCGGCCAACACGGTACCCACTCCTTTGAGTTTGTAGCGCAATTCGGCCTGGCCTTTCATTTGACTCTTCACGGTTTCAGGCCGCGCTTGCAAGATGTACAACTTGCCATCCATGCCATCCTTGCCCCATTCAATGTCCATCGGGCGACCGTAATGCGCTTCGATGAGCAAAGCGTATTGCGCCAATTCGGACACTTCATCATCGGTCAATGAATAACGGTTGCGCATTTCGGCAGGTACATCGGTGGTGTGGACCAATTTGCCCGAAGCCAGGCGTTGCGCCTCGCTTGCAAAATTCATTTGAATCAATTTAGAGCCAAGGCTGCGACGCACGATGGCTTTGTTGCCCGCACGCAGCATGGGTTTGTGCACATAGAACTCATCAGGGTTGACAGCACCTTGCACCACGGTTTCACCCAAGCCATAGCTGGAGGTGATGAAGACCACATCATCAAAGCCCGACTCGGTATCCATGGTGAACATCACTCCAGCGGCCGCCAGATCGGAGCGAACCATGCGCTGCACACCCGCAGAAAGCGCGACATCGGCGTGGGCAAAGCCTTTGTGCACACGGTAACTGATGGCACGGTCGTTGTAGAGCGAGGCGAACACTTCTTTGATTTTGTGAAGAATGTCGTCGATGCCCAAGACATTCAAAAAACTCTCTTGTTGTCCAGCGAAAGAAGCATCGGGCAAGTCTTCAGCCGTGGCTGATGAACGGACCGCATAGGAGGCCGCAGTGGCCTGGCCATTGAGCACCGCATAGGCCGCTTTGATCTCGGTTTCGAGTTCGATGGGAAAAGGTTGCGCCGTGACCCAAGCACGGATTTTTTCACCGGTGGCGGCCAAATCTTGCAAGTTGTCGGTATCCAAGGCATTCAAGGCGGCTTGGATACGTTCGTCCAATTGCCCGTGCTTTAAAAAAATGCGAAAAGCATGGGAAGTGGTGGCAAAGCCGGTGGGGACGCGCACACCAGTGGGGAGTTGAGAAATCATTTCGCCGAGACTGGCGTTTTTTCCGCCAACCGACTCGACGTCGGACATTCTTAAGTTTTCAAAAGGTACGACCAAGGCGGTCGAATTGAAAAGCGCTGACATGGCAAGACTCCAAAAGTTAAAACGGGGTCGAGGCAGGCGGTGCTCGGTGGACGGCCTGCCTTGCACACGCGCAAACGCTGATGTTGTC
>JBIIPF010000147.1:0-4830 GCA_044342755.1 Limnohabitans sp.
GGCTCAGGGCGGCAGCCAACTGCTTCAAATCCATCACTTGACCATCCACCGTCAACACCGATTGGTTGTCCAGCGCCACGTCCACCGGCACGCCTTGGCGCGACGCAGCCGGTGCATCTGCACTGGGCAACTCGAGGTTCAAACTGCCGCTCAGCAGCGGTGCGGTGATGATGAAGATGACCAAGAGCACCAGCATCACGTCCACCAAGGGCGTGACGTTGATGTCCTTCATCGGTGCCGATGCGGGGCTGGCGTCGAATTCACCGAAAGCCATGGCAGCTCAGCGAGAAGTGCCGTGGGCCAGGGCTCGCAAATCGAAGGCCAGGCCTTCCAAGCGGCTGTCCAAACGCGCCAAGCGACGGCCCAACAGGTTGTAGGCCATCACCGCCGGGATGGCGACCGCCAAACCGGCTGCGGTCATGACCAGCGCTTCACCCACCGGCTGCGCCACTTTGTCCAGGGTGTACTGACCGGCGCCGGCCAGGTTGGTCAGCGCATGAAAAATACCCCAGACCGTGCCGAGCAAGCCGACAAACGGCGCGGTGGCCCCGATGGTGGCCAAGCCGTCTTGCCCCCATTGCAAACGGGCTCGCACACTGTGCAAAGCCTCGCGCAAACGACGGGTCAGTTGATCCTCGAAGGCAGCGCTGGCAGCCAAGGCGCCGGTGGGGCTGGCTTGCACTGCGGCCATCAAGGCGGGAAAGAGTTGCCAACGGTCGCTGTCGCGCCACTGGGCTTGCGCTTGGGCCCAATCGGGGGCTTGCAGCAAACAAGCTTGGCACAGGCTCAAGTCGCGCTGGGCCACATGCAGCAACACGGCTTTGTACAGGATGACCATCCAGCTGAACACCGACATGGCCAGCAACACCAGGCTGAGCAGGCGCAACAGCGCATCGCCTTGCGTCAAGAGCGACCACATGCTCATGCCAGCGCCCGAATGGCTTCAAGGCCCAGCACGTCGAACATGTCAAACAAACCGTGCGGCTTGGTTGACAAGAAACGCACGGCGCGCAAACTGCCTTGGGCGTAGGTGCTGCGGCTGGCCGACTTGTGGGTGATTTCGATGCGCTCGCCTTCGGTGGCGAACATGACGGTGTGGTCGCCGACGATGTCGCCGCCTCGGATGGTGGAAAAACCAATGCTGTTGGCGACCCGCTCGCCGGTGTGGCCGTAGCGCTCGTACACAGCACAGTCTTGCAAACGCCGACCTTGCGCCTGGGCGATCACCTCGCCCATTTTCAAAGCCGTGCCTGAAGGCGCATCCACTTTGTGCTTGTGGTGCGCTTCGATGATTTCAATGTCATAGCCCGAGGACAGCGCCTTGGCCGCCATCTCCAGCAGCTTCAAGGTGACGTTGACGCCCACGCTCATGTTGGGCGCCATGACGATGGCGATGTCTTGGCTGGCAGCTTCAATCTCGGCTTTTTGCGCCTCGGAAAAGCCGGTGGTGCCAATCACCATTTGCACGCCCATTTGGCGGCACACGGCCACATGCGCCATGCTGCCCTCGGGGCGGGTGAAGTCGATCAGCGCCTGTGCGTTCTTCAGGCCCTGCGCCAGATCGGATGTGATCAAGACGCCGCTGTTGTGCCCGGTGAAAGCGGATGCATCGCTGCCGATGGACGGGCTGGAAGCGATGTCCAAGGCGCCTGCAAGCTGGCAATCTGGCGACTGGGCAATCGCTTCAATCAGCATGCGGCCCATGCGGCCGCTGGCACCGGCCACGGCAATGCGAAGAGGGGTGGAGGCGTTCATGGCGGCGCTCACTTGCTTGCGGGTTCAAGCGGGGGATAGGCTTTGGGCGGGGCCTTGGCTGGGGCGGTTTCAACCGGCGCTGTGGCGGGTGAATTTTTGTTGAATTTTTCCAATTCTTGCGGCGTGGCCTGCAAACGCGGCACCGCCTTGCGGTCTTCGGGTGAAGAGATGCGCTCGGCAAACTCGGCTTCGCTGGGCAGGTCTTGTGCGTCCACGCGATCAAACAAATCGTTCTTGAAAAACACCGACAGTTTGCGTTGCTGCGGTGCCGTGCCTTTGCGTTGGATGGTGAAGGCGTAGTCCCAGCGGTCGGCGTGGAACACGCTGGCAATCAGCGGTGTGCCCAAAATGTCTTTCACCTGGTTGCGGTTCATGCCGGGGCGCAACGCTTGCACCTGTTCTTTGGAGACGAAATTGCCTTGAACCACCTCGGTGCGGTAGGGGGTGACACTGCGCATGGCTTGGGCCATGGGATCGTCGATGGTGGAGCAAGCGGCCAGTGTGGCCAAGGACGCCAGCACCCAACCGCGGGCCAAAAGTAGTCGCAAAAGATTCATGATCGTGGTCAGGCAGGCTATGATGAATTCATTGTAACGAGTGGGTTTCACCTGCAATCCCTTGGACGTGAAAGGCGCGCATGCTCTCCCATGGAAATTTGAAAAACACTGGCCTCAAAGCCACCTTGCCGCGACTGACGATCTTGGAGTTGTTCCACAAAAGCGGCCAGCGCCACATGAGCGCCGAGGATGTGTACCGCTTGGTCTTGAACGAACGCGCCGACATTGGCTTGGCCACCATCTACCGCGTGCTGATGCAATTCGAGCAAGCCGGTTTGCTGACCCGCAGCCAGTTTGAAAGCGGCAAAGCGGTCTA
Organism: Limnohabitans sp.; assembly: GCA_044342755.1. Taxonomy (GTDB): domain Bacteria; phylum Pseudomonadota; class Gammaproteobacteria; order Burkholderiales; family Burkholderiaceae_C; genus Limnohabitans. The sequence goes on from JBIIPF010000147.1 coordinate 2,629, forward strand.
CGAGCTGAACGAAGGCCAGCACCACGACCATCTGGTGTGCCTCGATTGCGGCCGGGTTGAGGAATTCTTTGACGCCGAAATTGAACGCCGCCAGCAAGACATTGCCCGCGCCAAAGGGTTCGAGATTGCCGACCATGCGCTCAGCCTGTATGGCCATTGCACCCGCAAGCCTTGTCCATTCAAGGAAGAGGCGGCTTGAGCTTGCCAACCATGGTTTTCCTTTAAGTCACGCTTAAGCTTGCCCGCCGCGCTGGGCTCAAACGCCGCTCACCGCCACTTCGTGGCAACGTTCGCTACACGTTTGACCCAGCCCGTCCGTCAAGCTGAAGAGGCTTATTGGACGTGATTGGGGTCAGATTCCAATTAATTCTGGGCTCAAAAGCCGCTTGGCATGGGGACCATTTTTTGAGCGAAAGACCAGAAAAATGCGTCCCCATGGCGGGCGGCTCAAGCGTGACATCAGCTCTCTGAGTGATACAAGTTTTCGGCAAAACGTTGAATCCCTGTATCATAAAAACGGCTAAAAGCCCCGCCCAGTATGAAGGACCCCCTTCAACCAGGGTATTTTGAGACCGCCAAAAAAGGCCTGCTTTGTCAGTCCGGCTGCTTGGATTTCATCGCCTGCCGATGCCGTTCGACGAACTTTTCATAGGTGTCGATGCCGCGCAACTGAAGGATGGTGTTGCGCACCGCCGCCTCCACCAGCACCGCGATGTTGCGCCCGGCCACCACTTGGATGACCACCTTGCGCACCGGAATACCCAGCACGTCTTGCATCAGCGGCTCGTGCGGCAAGCGCTCGTAGTCCCGCTCCAGCGTTTCTTTGCGCACCAAATGCACGATCAGCTTCAAGCGCATCTTGCGCCGCACCGCGGTCTCGCCAAAGATGGCCTGGATGTCGAGCAAACCAATGCCGCGCACCTCCAGCAGGTTTTGCAGCAGGTCCGGGCAACGCCCCTCGATGGTGGTTTGGTTGATGCGGTACAGGTCCACCGCGTCGTCAGCGACCAAGCCGTTGCCGCGTGAAATCAACTCCAAGCCGAGCTCGCTTTTACCCAAGCCCGACTCGCCGGTGATCAACACGCCCATGCCCAAAATGTCCAAGAACACGCCGTGCAAGGTGGTGCGGTCAGCGAAATGCTTGGACAAATACGCCCGAAACACGTCGATCACAAAGGCCGCCGACTCCGGGGTCGAAAACAAGGGGATTTGTGATTTTTCGCACAAAGCAAGCAAAGGCGCAGGCGGATTTTGGTTGTCAGCCACCACCAACACCGGCGGCACCAAGGTGACGATGCGGTCTATCCGACGTTCAGCCACCTCGGGGGCGCAGTCTTGCAGATAAGCGATTTCGCGCTCGCCCAAGACTTGCAAGCGGTAAGGGTGAATGTAATTGAGGTAGCCCACCAAATCGGCGCCAGAGCGGGCCATGCGCACCGCGACTTCGTCAAAGTGCCGCTCGGAAGCGCCCTGTCCGGCCGCCCATTTCAAATCCAGCTTGTGCCGAAAGTCCTCGAACAAGACGTCAGCGCTGATGGCGGTAGGCTTCAAAGAAACAGGCTCAAGCGGTTTGGATGGATTGCCAACTGGTGATCAGGCGATGCAGTTCTGCCGCGTTGTTACAGGCTTGAAGTTTGTCGCGTAATTTGATGTCACTGAGCATCTCGGCAATTTCGGACAGGATTTCCAAATGCTTTTGGGTCGAGGCCTCAGGCACCAAGAGAAAAATCATCAAGCTCACAGGCTTTTCGTCAGGGGCGTCAAAACCGATGGGTTCGAGCAAACGAAACACCGCCGCCAAGGGGGTTTTCATGCCTTTGATGCGACCGTGTGGAATAGCCACCCCATAGCCCAAACCGGTGGAGCCCAAGCGCTCGCGGGCGAACAAACTGTCGGCGACCATGGCGCGGTTCAAGCCATGCAGGTTTTCAAAAAGCAAGCCGGCCTCTTCAAAAGCACGTTTTTTGCTGGTGGCGTCAACCTGCACCAAAGCTTGTGCAGAAGGCAATATGGCGGCGAGTCTGTTCATGATTGGGGGCTGATTATGCACCTGATAGAGGGTGTCAAGCTAGGGTAAATATTTAACTCTTAAGAATTATTATTTGGGCATGAAAAAACCGCCTGTACACAGGCGGTTTGGTGCAAGAGACGTCGTCAGTTGAGCAATTCACGCTTCACGCTGATGTGGTGGTGATCTTGTAA
>JBIIPF010000148.1:0-4824 GCA_044342755.1 Limnohabitans sp.
TGCCCACCCGGATGCGTTCTTCATTCGTGAGGGAAGGCCAGTTCAGAGCCCCAGGCAAATGGTCCAGGGCGTGCTCAGCTTCGCTGCGGGCATCGATGATGCAACTGAACGCACCAGCGGTCCCAGCGGGTGAGTTCATGCGTTGCATGGCCTCGGTGGCCGACACAGGGTGCAAGGACATCAGAGCATTTTCTTCAACACCACCCACACGTTGGCCAAGATGCGCGGGTGGGCCTCGGCTTTGGGGTGGATGCGATCGGCTTGGAACAAGGCCGTGGGATCTTTGTCATCCGCCACGCCCGCCAGCAAGAAAGGTACCAAAGCAGTTTGCTGTTGCTTGCTGATGCGGGCAAACAAGCGCGTGAAATCCGACGCATAGGCAGCACCGTAGTTGGGCGGCACTTGCATGCCCACCAAAAGCACCTTGGCCTTGATGGCTTGGCAAGCACGAATCATTTTCACCAGATTGTCTTCGGTTCTCTTCAAAGAAAAACCGCGCAAGGCATCATTGCCACCGAGTTCAATCACAACCAGTTGAGGCTGATGCTGCTTGAGCAAATGGGGCAGTCGGGCCAAACCACCCGCAGTGGTGTCGCCGCTGATGCTGGCATTCACCACTTGCCAGTTGGGATGGTCTTTTTGAAGTTGCGCATCCAGCAGCGCCACCCAACCAGTGCCACGTGCGATGCCGTATTCGGCGCTCAAAGAGTCTCCCACCACCAGCAGACGAGAGGTCGGTGAGGCCACAGCAGACATGGATATTCCAGCCAACCAACCCAGGGCGATACATTGCACGTTAAAGTCTCTACGTTTCAACACTGATTTCACAGCATGTCCTCACCTTTGATCGCGGTTTCTCACGTTTCCAAATCCGTCACCGATGCCACCGGCACCTTGGAGATTCTCTGCGATATCAATTTCACTTTGTTGCCACAGCAAACCCTGGCGATTGTTGGGGCCTCTGGTTCGGGCAAAAGCACCTTGTTGGCCATCATGGCGGGTTTGGATACCCCCACGCAAGGTTCTGTTCATGTCGCCGGTCAAAACGTTTTTGCGCTGAACGAGGACCAGCGCGCCGCATTGCGGGCCAAACATCTTGGATTTGTCTTCCAAAGTTTTCAATTGTTGGCACCGCTCACAGCCATTGAAAATGTCATGTTGCCTTTGGAATTGGCCGGACACCCCGATCCCAGGCCCATTGCCAAAGACATGCTGGTTCGTGTGGGCTTGGCAGAGCGTTTAAACCATTACCCCAAAGTGATGAGTGGAGGTGAGCAACAGCGTGTGGCTTTGGCGCGGGCCTTTGTGGTCAAACCCGACGTGCTGTTGGCTGATGAGCCCACTGGAAGTTTGGACCACGCCACCGGTGAAAAAGTGATGCAACTGATGCTTGAGTTGAATAAAGAGCTTGGCACCACCCTGGTCATGGTGACCCACGACCGCGCATTGAGTCAGCGCTGTGAACAACGTTTGGTGATGGAAGCTGGTCGTGCACGCCTCGAGGTGTGACCCTCAACGACTTCTGTTTTTCATGGCGCGTTCCACCTCGCGCTTGCCTTCGCGGTCTTTGATGGTGTCCCGCTTGTCATGCTCGGCCTTGCCCTTGGCCAGCGCAATTTCACATTTGATGCGGCCGTTTTTCCAATGCAAATTCAGGGGTACCAAGGTGTAGCCCTTTTGTTCCACCTTGCCAATCAAGCGGCGAATCTCTTCTTTGTGCAGCAGCAGTTTGCGTGAACGGATGGCGTCGGGGTTGACATGGGTGGAGGCGGTTTTCAAGGGATTGATTTGGCAACCGATGACAAACATCTCGCCATTGCGGATCACCACATAGCCATCTGTGAGTTGCACCTTGCCCTCGCGCGCAGCCTTCACCTCCCATCCTTCGAGCACCATGCCTGCTTCCAGGCGTTCCTCAAAAAAATAGTTGAAGGCGGCTTTTTTGTTGTCCGCAATACGGGTTTGGGGTGCAGTTTTGCTGGCCATGGAAAGGGTTTAGATCGTCAATCGGGTCTTTACAATGACCCTTGGTGCCAACGCGGCGCAAGCCCCATTCTATGAAAACCGTTGAGAAGTCCGTATTGATCTGGTTCACCGCCCAAGAAATGTTTGACTTGGTGGTGGATGTCGCGTCTTATCCGCAGTTTCTGCCCTGGTGTGATCAAACCCAAATTCTCAATCTGGAAGAGCAGGGCATGACCGCCCGCATTGGCATGGCCTTTGGTGGTTTGCACAAAAGCTTCACGACCCGCAACACCCACATCCCCGGCCGTCAAGTGCAGCTCTCCTTGATTGATGGGCCGTTCAAACAACTCGATGGTGTGTGGAATTTCATTCCCTTGGGTGAGGAACAAGCCTGTCGGGTGGAATTGAAACTCTCCTACAGTTTTGACTCCGTGTTTGGCGCCTTGGTGGGGCCAGTGTTTGACCGCATTGCAGCCACCTTGGTGGATGCTTTTGTCAAGCGTGCTGAAGCGGTCTATCCCCGATGAAGATCACCTTGCTGCTGGGATGGACAGCACGCCACATTCGCACATTCGAGTGGCAAGCGCCCGAAGGTGCCACGGTGGCTCAAGCCTTGTCACATTTGCAAACTTTGAATGCTGATTGGGTTTGGTACGGCGATGCTTGGCAAGTTGCGGTTTGGGGCAAGCCGGTTTCAACAGAACATGTACTCAAAACCACCGACCGTGTCGAGGTATTGCGCGGTTTGCGGGTGGACCCCAAAGTTGCTCGGCGTGAACGTTTTCAAAAGCAGGGTGCGCGAACTGCAGGTTTGTTTGCCACTCGCCGGGCAGGCGCCAAACCCGGTTATTGAAGCGGTTCTGGGTTGCTGGATTTGCTGGAGGCTGGCGTCTTTTTCGATGACATCAGCAAGCGTTCTGTGGTTTTCATCAGCACTTTGCGGTCAAACGGTTTGAGTAAAAAGCCATTGGCACCGGCTTGAATAAAGCGTTCTCGATCAATGGCATTGACATTCGCAGTCAAGCCCAGAATCGGGGTTTGGCCAGCAGGACCCGTGAGGTCGGTGCGGATGCGCTTGCTGGCTTCAATGCCATCCATTTGTGGCATGAGCATGTCCATGAAGACCAGATCAAAAGACGAAATTTTCATGATGGACAGCGCCGACAAGCCATTCTCGGCCTCGCTGATTTTGGCCTGAGGACAAGCCATTTGCAGCATTTGCCGCAGCAGCAGTCGATTGATGGCCATGTCGTCCACAATCAAAAAACGCCAAGCTCGTTGATCAAAATCCGAGGTGCCAGCGTTGTCTTGGTCTTGATTGATTTGCGCAGGCAAGGCTTCAATCAGCGGCAGCGTGAACCAAAAACAACTGCCCACACCCAATGTGCTTTGTACGCCGATTGCGCCGCCCATCAACTCAACCAAGCGCTTGGAGATGGCCAAGCCTAAGCCATTGCCGCCATACAGATCCTGTGTTTGCGCTGTGGCTTGGGAGAAACGTTCAAACACCAAGGCTTGTTGCTCGGGGGAGATGCCAATGCCGGTGTCTGCGACTTCAAAGCGGATCAATTCTTGCTGCTTGGTAATGCGCAACTTGACATGACCTTGCTGAGTGAACTTGATCGCATTGCCTAGCAAATTGACCAACACCTGCATCAGGCGGTGGCGATCTGCCAGGATCCAGATGGGCAAGCTGGGGTCGACTTCTTGTTGAAAAGCCAATCGCATGCTTTTGATGCGGTTTACAAACAAACCCGAGGCGCTGTCAGCCACTTGGCTCAAGACAAATGCTTCTGGATGAATCCCCAATTTGCCAGACTGAAATTGTGAGTAGTCCAGTACGTCGTTGATGACAGTCAATAAATGCTCGCCGGATTGATGGGTCAGGTTCAAGATTTCCTGAACCTTGGGGTTGTTAGCTTGGTGGTCTTTCAGTAATTCGTTGAAACCCATGATGGCATTCATGGGTGTGCGTAATTCATGACTCACGGAAGCGATGAACTGGTCGCGTGTATCCAATATGGCTTGTAAATCTTGGCGCTTGAGTTCCAGTTCATGGTTGCGGTCTTTGATGTTTTGAATCGTTTCATTGGCAAAGCCTTGGTAAAACAAATTCACACCGATCAAACTCGCCGTGGTCACCACATACACCACCAGACCATAGACCTCGTGAGATTTATCGTAGTCGATCATCTGCGGCAACCATGACTGATGGGTGGCCACCGTCATGAACAAAAACAACAGGGCGATGATGCCGGTCCACAACCAACCAGCGCGCCGCCCCACCATCTGCGACATCAAGATTGGAATGATGTAGAGCCAGTTGATGCTGGGAGAATAAATACCTTGGTTTGACCATGCCACCCAAGTGACATCAGCCGCGATATAGACCGCCGCCAAGGACAGGCCGATTTCCAAGGGCACGCCCATCGTTAACAAAATCAAAGTCATGCTGATGGCTGCAATGCCGCCGTAACGACTGGCTTCAGATGCCAAGGACGGTGTCAAGAAACCCAACAACATGATGGCAAGGATGAACACCAAGCCTATGACATACAGCAACAGCATGCGCCTGTCGCGCATGCGGGGCGGCAAGCGATAGACAAACTGGGGTGGTTTGAAGTTGTTGCTCATGGGGTTTGCCCAGACGATTGCAGGGCGCGCTCAACGCCCAGGGCAAGATCGTCCCGTTCAAGTGGCTTGAGGACCAAGCCATCCATGCCTGCTTCTGTACAAAGCACATGGTCGTTTGCATTGCTGCTGGCAGTCAAACCCAAGATGGCTACTTTGTTGCCGGGCGCTGGCCGTTGCCTGATGGCCTTGGCCACAGCCAAGCCATCCATGTCGGGCATGAACATG
>JBIIPF010000281.1:0-2621 GCA_044342755.1 Limnohabitans sp.
ATATCCAATAATGTTTCAGGGCATCGATACCGCCCATTGCTGAGGCTGGTTTGAATTCTTCTTGACGCTGGAGAACATCCTCCAACGTTAATGAACCGTCCGGGTCTTCAAGCACCAGCGTGCTGTCTACAGGACTGAAAACAATCGGTGTTGAGGTGCCTATTTCATAAGGCGGGAGATTTTCCCAGCTGGCAGCGCCTGCATGTCCCATGGCCAGCATGCAAAGTACAGAGCAAAAAAACCTTGAAAACTTCATGTCTGGTGTTCTTTAAGGGGCTGTTTTTTTCTGTTTTGAATTTGCCAGAATTATTAAAAACAACTAAAAAATAAGTCAAGTATGAAAAATTAATAATTTATTTATCAAATGGGGTCAGAGTCCAAACAACTCTGGCCTGAAATCCGCCTGAACGTGATACAAAAATTCTTGAAAACCGTGAATTTATGTATCATAAAAACGTCTTTAAACCCTATTCCTGCTGATCCCCTGCCTCATACAGGCGTTTTTTACAACAATTGGAATCTGACCCCAATTTCTAATTTAAATTAATTGGAATCTGACCCCAATTTCCCAATTTCCTACATCGAGGCGCTCAACATGTCCCGGTAATCCTGCACAGAAGCCTCACGCGGGTTGGTTTTGTGCGAATGGTCGGCCAAGGCGCCTTTGATGATCTCGTCGAACTGCGCCTCCACCACGCCCATGGCAGCCAGGCCACTGGGCAGGCCCAGACGCTGGTTCATGGCGCGGATCGCTTCCCCCAATGCTTTCGCGGGGTTGCTGCTGACAGGCAGGCCCATGGCTTGGGCCATGCGCTCTAAACGGTGCGCCGCTTTCAAAGCGGGCACCTCGGCGTTGAACGCGATGACCGCTGGCAAAAAAACCGCGTTCAAGGTGCCGTGGTGCAAACGCGGGTTGAGGCCACCCAAGCTGTGGCTCAGTGAATGCACACAGCCCAGGCCTTTTTGAAAAGCCAACGCGCCTTGCATTGAAGCGCTCATCATGTGCAAACGGGCTTCCCGGTCTTGGCCGTTTTGGGTGGCGGCTTCAATGTGCGCCCAGCCGCGTGTCAACCCGTCCAAGGCCATGCCATCTGCGGGTGGGTTGAAGGCGCTTGACATGAAGGTTTCCATGCAATGCGCCAAGGCGTCCATGCCAGTCGCCGCGGTCATGAGCGGGGGCAAACCCAGCGTCAGTTCGGGGTCAAGGATGGCGGCTTTGGGCATCAAATGCCATGAATGAAAACCGAGCTTGCGACCATCGTCCACGATGACGATGGCGCCACGCGCCACCTCGCTGCCGGTACCGGCCGTGGTGGGCACAGCAATCAAGGGCAGCACCTTGTCGGTGATGCGCCCCGAGCCGCCTTCAATGGTGGCGTAGGTGGTGAGCGGGCCAGGGTGGGTGGCGGCAATCGCCACGCCTTTGGCGCAATCGATGGACGAGCCGCCCCCCAAAGCGATCAAGCCATTGCAACCGGCAGACTGACTCAGCGCTGTGGCGGCACGCACTGCGGCCTCGGTCGGGTTGGAGGGGGTGGCGTCAAACACCGTGCAGTGGCAACCGGGCAAGGCGTCCAAGGCTTTTTGCAGCAAACCAGCGGCCTTGATGCCCGCATCGGTGACGATCAAAGGCTTGGTGATGCCGTGTTTCTGGCATTCATCGGCCAAGAATTTCAAAGCACCAAATTCGATGTGGATTTGCGTGAGGTAGATGAAGCTGGACATGGTGTGGGGCTCGTGCAAGCGTTGTAGGATGCCTCGACTTTAACGCCCCAGCTGATCACCATGAACCGTCATGAATTTCGTTTCCTCCACCCCTTGCGTGTGCGCTGGGTCGAAGTGGATTTGCAAAAAATTGTTTTCAACGGCCACTACCTGATGTATTTGGACACGGCCATGGGCGACTATTGGCGTGCCATTGCCCTGCCCTACCAAGACACCATGCACGATCTGGGTGGCGATCTGTATGTGGTGAAGTCGAGTTTGACCTACAAAGCCTCGGCCGAGTACGACGACTTGCTGCACGTGGGGCTGCGGTGCGCCCGCATTGGCACCTCCTCCATCCAATTTGAGGCCGGCATCTTTCGCGGCCAAACACTGTTGGTCCAAGGCGAGCTGGTGTATGTGTATGCCAACCCCGACAGCAAAACCTCGCTGCCGGTGCCACCAGCTTTGCGCGACATCATGTTGGGTTTCGAACAAGCCGAAACCATGACCCACCTCAGCTTGGGCCCTTGGGCCGACTTGAAAGCCGATGCCGCGCCTTTGCGAAAACAGGTGTTTGTGCAAGAGCAAGGCGTGCCGCCAGACATGGAATGGGATGCCCTGGACGACCACAGCATTCACGCCGTGTTGCGCAACCGCTTGGGCCGCACCATCGCCACGGGACGCTTGCTGCCAGCGGTTGACGGCGTGGCCAAGATCGGTCGCATGGCGGTGTTGCGCCAGATGCGGGGTCAGCGTTTTGGGGATCTGGTGTTGGCGGGTTTGTTGCAAGCGGCAAAAGCGCGCGGAGACAAAGCAATCTTGTTGCACGCCCAGTGCACCGCAGAGAAGTTTTACGCTCGGCAAGGTTTCACCACCCAAGGGCCGGTGTAAAACTTCTCTGCGGTGCACTGGGC
>JBIIPF010000149.1:0-4799 GCA_044342755.1 Limnohabitans sp.
ACACGTGCCGCCAATCAAAAAGCGGTGGCCCTGTATGGTCCAGACGTGCTCGTCATCTCCAGCAGCAAGGTGCGCGGTCAAACCGAATTGATTGTGGCGGTCGACGTTCCCCCCATCAGCCTAGAGGCAGCGGTGGCTGAAGCGTTTGTGCCCACCGAGAAAAAATATGCGCTGCCCAAAGAAAGCAGCACCGATGAAATCGTCATCAGCACAACCACCGCCAGCTTTGGTGAGGTGATGGAAGAGACGATGACGCGTCAAAAACGCTCGGGCCAAGACAAAACCAGCCTGCCAGAAGGCTTTGTGTCTGCCGCTGTTTTGAAAGCCAAAGCCAAAACCGAGTCGGCGCCAGAGGCCGCCACCATTGAAGTGAAGCAAGCCCCTGCACCCATCACGGTGGACCCAGTGGCTGTTCAGGCGGCGCAAGAAGAGCGGGACAGCTTGCGTGGGCGTGAAATTGTGCAACTGGTGCGTGAGGAACTCGCCAGCCTGCGCAAAGAATTCAAGCTCAGCCAGCAAATGGCGTGGCAAGGTGCTGGACTCTCACGCAGCTTGCATCCCTTGCGCAATGCGTTGCAAGATGCCGCCATTCCGGTGGCCTTGCGGGCCTTGTTGATTGACAGCATTCAAAGTTTTGAAGATGTAGAGCCCGCCATCGAGGAAATTCGCCGCCAATTGGTGCATTCAATGCAGCACAGCAGCGTGGGTGTGCCAGAGTCAGGTTTGCACGTGTTGGCGGGTCCATCAGGTGCCGGAAAGTCTCTGATGGTGGCTCGTTTAGCCCAACATGCCAGCGTCAACTTGGGTGCCGAGCAAGTGGCTGTCATCAGCTACAGCGATCAGCGTGCAGGTGCTTGGAACCAAACCCAGTTGTTGAGCGCACAGTCGGGCGTCGATTGTTTTCGCGCCACCAATGCCACCACCTTGAAACTGTTGTTGGAAGAACATGGCCAACGCAAGTTCATCATCATTGACACCCCTGGTGTTCAAATGATCGAACGTGTGGCTGAAATCTCCAACATCTCGGCTGCCGCCCAATTCCATGTGGTGATTCCAGCCGATGCCTCGCAATCTTCTTTGCGCCGCTTGCTTTCGACGCCACAAATTCAGTGGCAAAGCCTGATGATCAGCAAGATGGACGAGTCCACCCAACCTTGGTCCCTCATTCAAGTGCTGACTGAAGGCCATGTGGGCGTGAGTGCTGCCAGCCGAGGCGAACGCCTGGGTGAATGGAGCCGTCAACTGCAAATGGATGAACTGGTGAACTTGGCGCTGAACAACCTGTCATTGGGTGCGGGCGACGCGGCCCACGAAGACATGCGCAGCACCATGGCCATGACTTCAGCCAGAATCACCCGATTGGCATCCCAACAAGCAGGGGCACTGAATGACTAAACACAAAACCACCGAAGTGATCGGTATCGCCAGTGGCAAGGGCGGCGTGGGCAAAACCACGGTGTCCATCAACCTGGCGGTGGCGCTGGCGCAGCGCGGTCACGACGTGATGTTGTTCGACGCCGACTTGGGTCTGGCCAATGCCCAGATTGCCTTGGGCGCCCGCGCCGAATACAACCTCAGTCATTTCTTGGCGGGCCAAAAAACCTTGGCCGAAATCACCTTGAAAACACGACAAGGCATTCAACTCATTCCCGGCGCTTCGGGCATGCAAGAGCTGGCAGCGCTCAGCCAAGTGCAAGCGGCCAGCATCGTGCAAGCCTTCAGCGACCTGAGCAAAGACATTGATTACCTGATTGTTGATGTGGCCGCCGGAATTTCTCCCTCCGTACTGGCTTTCTTAGGGGCATGCCAGCGCCGCTTCATCGTGGTGCAAGACGATCCCTCGTCCATTGCCGATGCTTACGGCACCATCAAGGTGTTGTCTCAAGAGATGCAACTGGATGAAATTTATTTGCTGCCCAACATGGTCGACACCCAAACCCAGGGCTGGAAGCTGTATCAACGCTTGAACGATGTGTGCGTGCGGTTTCTCAACGAATCCATCCATTACCTGACCGCCATCGAGCGGGATGAAATGGTCTTGACCGCTTTGAAGAAATACCAATCCGTCATGGAGTTGGCCCCTGGCACTGCAGCCGCGCGTGACTTTCGCCGTCTGGCGGAGTTGTGTACCCAGCTCAGACCGATTGACCACCCCTCGGGTGGCTTGCAATTTTTCATGGAGCGTTTGCTGCAAAGCAAATCGGATGAAGCATGAGACCACTTTCACCCATGAAGATGTACCAACAAGCTCGCCCCCAAGGCGAAGAGTTGGTGTTGGCCCACCTTGGCTTGGTCAAGCGGGTGGCCCTGCATTTGAAAGCCCGCGTTCCTGCCTACATGGAATTGGATGAACTCATTCAAGTGGGCATGATGGGTTTGCTGGAAGCCTCGCGTGTGTTTGATGCCGGTAAAGGTGTGGATTTTGAAAACTTCGCGCACAGCCGGGTGCGCGGCGCCATGCTCGACGAAGTCCGTCGACTGTCATTCTTGCCACGTTCGGCGGTGGCATTCAACAAATCCCACAACGAAACCCTGCATGCTTTGTCCTCCGAGTTGGGCCGTGCGCCCACCCAGGCTGAAATGGCCGAGTACATGGGCAAAGATTTGGAAGACTTCCAAAAAGAGCGTGGCAAAGCCCGCCGTTTTGAAACCTATTCGCTTGAAGTCGTCACTGAAGAAGTGATGAGCATTGCCGACGATGCCTCCAGACAACCGGATGTGATGGTGGAAGAGGCCGAGTTCATGCAGGCGGTCACCGATGCGATTGCCGACTTGCCCGAGCGCGAACAGTTGGTGATGCAACTCTATTACGTGGAAGAGTTGAATTTAAAAGAGATCGGCGAGGTCTTGGAAGTCAGCGAGTCCCGCATCAGTCAAATTTTGTCCTCGGTGGTCAAGAAATTGCGCGGACAACTGCAGGTCGAACGTGAGCCCATTTCAAAACCAAGTAGGAGGGTTGCATGAGTAGCTTTTTCCAACTTTTCATGGCTTGGGGCCTGTTGTTGGTCTTTGTCTTGGTGCTCTATGTGGTTGACAAAGTCAATGTCATTTACTCGGGTTATGCCAGTCCCGATCTGCCCAAAACCTATAACGATGGTTTGTTTGGCGAACTCAGCGGCAAGACCCTGTGGGATGCCATGAGTGGCTTGCCCGTGCCGGGCATGGACGCCAAAACTGTGACCAACTTGAAGCCGCATTACGAGCCCGTGCTGCGTCAGCACATCGAACAAGTGTTCATGGAAGGCTACACGCATGGCCGCGCCGGAACAGCTGGTGTGCCCACCAACAACCGCATCATCCCCACACCGCGCGGCTCTTTGGAGTCTTGGTTGCCGATGCACCATTTGGCCAGCATTTACCAAGCAGGCGTGGACTTTGCCGCCAAAAACCCCGATGAAGAATTGCGCATTCAACAGTCTTTGGATCAAGTCACCTCCATGATTTACGCGCGATTGGGCTTGGACCTGACAGAAGCTTACTCAGCCACCTTGATGCTTCATATTGATGAGGATGAGGCCGACAGTGCATTGCCACCATCGGAAGAGGCTTTGGCTGTTGCGCCAACAGTTGCATTACCGCCGGTGGCACCAGTCGCACAACCAGTCGCACAACCAGTCGCACAACCAGTCGCACAACCAGTCGCACAACCAGTCGCACAACCAGTAGCCGCCGTCGCCGAGCCATTGCCAGAACCATCGGCACTGCAACCTGATTTATCGGCGCTGCAAAACGCCCAGCCGGTCATGGGTACAGCTGCTGCCGATGAAAACAAAGCGGTTCCCGCTTAAAACGACATTGACAAACATGGTCTGCTCTCAAGTTCAAGCGCATCACGCCGAATCAATCAGGGTCAACGATTAATTTCAGGAGCCTTTGATCATGCGAGCCAACCACCGAGCCATTGAAAGCTATGGACAAGTCAAAGTCAGCACCGGCGCTTCACAAGCGAACAACGTCGAGCTGATTCAAATGTTGTTTGATGGTTTGATTGAAAGTTTGTCAACCGCCAAGGGCCATATTCAACACAACAATGTCAGCGAAAAATCGAAAGCCATTGCCCGCGCCAGCCGCATTGTGTTGGGTCTGCAAGGTGCCTTGGACTTTGAAAAGGGTGGTGATTTAGCCGCCAACTTGAATGAACTTTATAACTACGTGACACGCCGTTTGTTGCACGTAAATGCACGCAACGATTTGCAGGCCTTGGAAGAAATCCATAGCCTGATGATGGAAATTCGCAGCGCATGGGAAACTGTGCCAGCCTTGATCCCACGGCCTGCAGTTGTTGCAGCCGTCAACTGAAGTTCTAGACACCAAAGGGTCTATTGATTCGGTTACGCTTGTGGGATAGATAGAAAGCATGGGGCCTCCTCGGACGCCACATGCTTTAACACTTGGAGTAGGAAATGGGAGCAGTAGGTCTAATCGTTTTGTTCGCTTGCGTCTTTGGCGTGTACATCGTCCACGGCGGCGATATGGCCCCCATTATTGCAGCGGCTCCCTTCGAATTTGTCTCCATTTTCGGTGCGGCCGTTGGTGCGGCCCTCATTGGCAACAGCAAGGCAGGTGTCGGCACTGGTTTTGCAGCAGCGGGCAAGGTTTTCAAAGGCCCCAAGTACCACAAAGAAGATTACTTGGCGATTATTTTGGTGGTCTCCAAAATATTGAAAACGCTCAAGGCCGAAGGTGCTGTGGCCCTCGAACCGCACATCGAAAACCCCGAGTCCAGCGCCATCTTCGCGGAATACCCGCCCCTCTTGCAAGACCATGCCTTGCTCGACATGATTTGCGACACCATCCGT
>JBIIPF010000008.1:0-18486 GCA_044342755.1 Limnohabitans sp.
TTGACCACGTTCGGGTTTGCTGCCCGCGCCCAAGCCGTTATCGCCCAACTGAATGACGCGGCTGGCCGAGCTGACCTTCAAGGCCTGCGCATCGGTGTTGGCGCAGATGAATTCAACGCCGCGCACACCACTGGCAATCATGTGTTCCACCGCGTTGCCACCACCACCGCCCACGCCGATCACGCGGATTTGGGTGTCTGGGTTGAATTCATTTTTTTCAATCATTTCAATGTTCATTTTGTTTCTCCGAATCAGTTGATGCAGTTGCCTGTGTTGTTTAAATTTTGAAAGTCTTTGAAATCAGCGTTCAACCTGGGGGCGCGCCACGAATGCAAGGTCGCCATCGTCGTTGCGTTTGAATGTGCGGAAAGCTGCGGGCCACGGTCTGAAGATGTTGTTTGTTCATGATCAAAAGTTCCCCACAAACCAGTCCTTGACCCGACCCATGGCGGTTTTCACAGAACCATTTTTTTGCGCCACTCGAAATCCTCGCAATCGCGCCATGCGGGCTTCTTCCAACAAGCCCATGACGGTGGCCGCACGCGGATGCGACACCATGTCGGACAAAGCGCTGCTGTAGCGCGGCACACCACGGCGCACCGCTTTCAAGAAAATGTCTTCACCCAGTTCAATCATGCCGGGCATCATGGCGCTGCCGCCTGTCAGCACAATGCCCGATGACAGCACTTCTTCATAGCCGGAGTCGCGCAACACCTGCTGCACCAGCGAGAAAATTTCTTCAATACGTGGCTCAATCACGCCTGCCAAGTTTTGACGGCTGAGCATGCGCGGGCCGCGGTCACCCAAGCCCGGAACCTCCACCTGCACATTCGGATCAGCCAGCAGTTGTTTGGCAAAGCCCGATTCCACCTTGATGTCTTCAGCGTCTTTGGTGGGCGTGCGCAAAGCCATGGCGATGTCGCTGGTGATCAAGTCGCCTGCGATCGGGATGACCGCCGTGTGGCGAATTGCGCCGCCAGTGAAGATGGCGATGTCGGTGCTGCCTGCACCAATATCCACCAATGCCACACCCAACTCACGCTCGTCATCGGTCAACACCGACAAGCTCGATGCCAAAGGGTTGAGCATCAGGTGGTCCACATCCAAACCGCAGCGTCGCACACACTTGATGATGTTTTCAGCAGCGGTTTGCGCACCCGTGACGATGTGCACCTTGGCTTCCAAGCGAATGCCGCTCATGCCAATGGGTTGCTTCACGTCTTGGCCATCAATGATGAATTCTTGCGGCTCGACCAGCAACAAGCGTTGATCGGTGGAGATGTTCACAGCCTTGGCTGTTTCCACCACCCGGGCCACGTCAGCGGCGGTGACTTCGCGGTCTTTCACCGCCACCATGCCATGCGAATTCATGCCGCGAATATGGCTGCCGGTGATACCGGTGTAGACCCGTGTGATTTTGCAGTCGGCCATCAACTCGGCTTCTTTCAATGCCTGTTGAATGCTTTGCACCGTGGCGTCGATGTTGACCACCACGCCGCGTTTCAAACCACTGCTGGGCGCAATGCCCAAGCCCGCCAGCTTGAGTTCGGCGCCGGGCAACACCTCCGCCACCACCACCATGACCTTGCTGGTGCCAATATCCAACCCCACCACCAAGTCTTTGTATTCTTTTGCCATGGAAACCTCTTTGTGCTTACCTTGTTGTTGTCGAATCAAATGTGCCCACACCCCGCAAGCGCAAGGCATAGCCATTGATGTGTCTTAAATCTGCCGATTCCAGTGATTGGGTCTGCCGTCCATAACGTTGACTCACTTGGGCCAAGGTTTGCGTCAGTCGTTGCACTCGGGCCATCACTTCGCTTTCATTGCCACGCCCCAATTCGAGCGATGCACCGTTTTTCATCAGGGCGCGCCAACTGCCCCGCGCGGTCAACTCCAAAGATTGCAACGGCAACGCCAACTTTTCGAGCTCGGGCGACAACTTCGCGTACATCTGCAGCACCCTGACCGACTCGGCATCTGGCCCGGACAAATGCGGCATATTTTCGTTTTCCAACTCGCCAAAATTGGCGCTGAAGACCTCGCCTTGCCGATTGAGCAAACGTGACTCCGACTCCTGGCCCCAATACGCCACGGGCTCATGTTCGAACAATTCAACCTGCAAACGATTTGGAAATTCACGCCGCACCAAGGCTTGGCGCACCCAAGGCACATTTTCGAAAGTGCGGCGCGCTTGATCCAAGTCCACCGTGAAGAAACTACCCTGTAAGCGGGGCACCACATTGGCTCGCAAGGTGACTTCGTTGTTGTGGCGTACATCGCCACGCACACTGATGGCCGAAATGGCAAACACCGGATGTCGCAACATCCACCACAAAACAACCCCAACGCTGGCCACCACCAAGCCTGTGATCAACAGCATGCTGGTGATGTTCATGAGGCGGATGTCCAGTGCCAGAACTGGTGCAGTTTCTGTGGGCATGGTGCTGCGTCGCATGTTCATGCTTTCAGTGCCCCCATCTGGGTATCCAATCGTGCGCTTTGCAAAATCCGCATGCACAAGTCGGGATAACTGATGCCTGCAGCGCGCGCTGACATGGGCAGCAGAGAGTGATCGGTCATGCCAGGGCTGGTGTTCATTTCCAACAAAAAGGCTTTGCGGTCAGATGCGCGAATCATCACGTCAGCCCGTCCCCAGCCACGACAACCCAAGGACCGATAAGCGGCAAGACTCAGCGCTTGAATCGCAGCTTCTTCGGCAGCGGGCAAACCGCTTGGGCAGTGGTACTTGACGTCATCGGTGAAGTATTTATTTTGATAGTCATAAGCGCCTTCGGGTGCGGCAATGCGCACCACGGGCAAGGCTTGAGCGGCAGGACCCTCACCCAACACGGGGCAGGTGACTTCTTCGCCTTCAATGAAGGCTTCACACAGCAAATCGGGGTCGTATTGGGTTGCCAAGGCCACAGCCTGTTTCAAATCACTCGCTTCCAGCACCTTGGTCACACCAATTGATGAGCCTTCATGCGGTGGCTTGACGATCAAGGGCAAGCCAAGTTCAACTGGAATGTGGGCGATGCGCTCTTCGGTCTGCTGGTGCGGCGGCAGCCATACGCCAGGTGGTGTGGCCAAACTTTCTGCCGCCCACAAGCGCTTGGTCATTTGCTTGTCCATGGCGATGGCCGAGGCCATCACACCCGAGCCGGTATAGGCAATGCCCAGCAACTCCAGTGCACCTTGCACCGTGCCATCTTCACCATGGCGTCCGTGCAAGCAGATAAAGGCATGGCTGAAACCTTGATCTCGCAACAGATGCAAAGCTTGGCTGGCAGGATCAAACGCATGGGCATTCACGCTCAGTGATTGCAACGCCTTCAACACGCCCTGCCCCGACATCAATGAAATGTCTCGCTCGGCAGAATGCCCGCCCATGAGGACAGCAACTTTGGCTTTGTGGATGTCAAAGGGTTTCATGGTCGAACAACTTTCAATGTCGGCCCCTGCGCTGGGCTGTTGCCAGCGATGCGAGCTGGCAGCTGGCCAATCGTGCCCGCCCCCATGCACATCACCACATCGCCATCTTGTGTGTGCTGTCGCAGCAACTCTTCCAACTGTGTCAAGTCTTGTGCAAACACCAAGGCTTGTTGCCCGGCCACGCGCAGTGCATGCGCCAGGGCACGGCCATCGGCCGCCACGATCGGTTCTTCGCCAGCGGCATACACCTCGGTCAGCCAAACCACATCAGCCAAACGCAGCACCTGGACAAAATCTTCAAAACAATCGCGCGTGCGGGTGTAACGGTGCGGTTGGAAAGCCAGCACCAAGCGCCGTCCCGGGTAAGCCCCGCGGGCTGCCTCGATGGTGGCCGCCAATTCCACGGGATGGTGCCCATAGTCCTCAATCAAGGTGTAACGGCCGCCGCCGGCCGCCGCTTGCTCGCCATGATTTTGAAATCGTCGTCCCACGCCCTTGAAATCTGCCAAGGCTTGCACCACGGCCTCATCTGGCACATTCAATTCCACCGCCACGGCAATGGCTGCCAAGGCGTTGCGCACATTGTGAAGGCCTGGCAAATTCAAATCAATCTGCATCGGCGGCAAGGTGATGCCGTTGCTGCGCGTGACCATGAATTGCATGCGTGACCCCACGGCTTTGACATCCATCGCACGCACCTGCGCTTGCTCGGACAAACCATAACTGGTGATGGGGCGTGACACATCGGCAAAGATGCCATGCAGCACCGGATCATCCACACACAAGACGGCAGCGCCATAAAAGGGCATGCGGTGCAAAAACTCAATGAAAGCGCCTTTGAGTTTGTTGAAATCATGGCCATAGGTGTCCATGTGGTCGGCGTCGATATTGGTCACCACCGACATGATTGGATTCAAGTTCAAAAATGATGCATCCGATTCATCAGCCTCTACCACGATGTAGTCACCTGAACCGAGTTTGGCATTCGCACCAGCACTGATGAGTCGCCCGCCAATCACGAAAGTAGGGTCGAGATTGGCTGCTGCCAACACACTGGCGACCAAACTGGTGGTGGTGGTTTTGCCATGCGTACCTGCAATCGCAATGCCTTGTTTCAAACGCATCAACTCGGCCAACATCACGGCACGTGGTACCACAGGCACGAGTTTTTGATGGGCCGCCACCACTTCCGGGTTGTCCGCTTGCACGGCAGTGGAGGTGACCACCGCACCAGCACCGGCAATGTGCGCCGCATCGTGACCGACTTGGGTGCGAATCCCCATGGCTTGCAAGCGTCGCAGCACTGGACCATCAGCGATGTCCGAGCCTGACACGGTGTAGCCGAGGTTGTGCAAAATTTCGGCGATGCCACTCATGCCGGCACCACCAATGCCGACGAAATGCACATGGCTGATGGCGTGCTTCATGACACCAGCTCCGCACAAGCCTGCACCACATCAGCCGCTGCCGTAGTCTTGCGAACGGCATAGGCTTGCTTGGCCGCATGCAGCAACTGCGCGCGGTCTAGACGGCTTAAAAAGGCGGCCAAGTGCTCTGGCGTCAATTCGCTTTGCGGCATCATCCACCCCGCCGCCTGGCTGACCAAAAATTGGGCATTGACCGTTTGGTGGTCATCCACCGCATGCGGGAAGGGCACCAGCAGTGCAGCAACACCCACGGCAGCCAATTCACTCACGGTGCTGGCACCGGCGCGGCAAATCACCAAATCGGCTTGGGCAAATGCACTGGCCGTGTCGTCGATGAAGGGCACCAGCTCGGCATCCACAGCAGCTTGTGCGTAGTTGTCTTGCAGTGTTTGCAAATGTTTGACACCGCCTTGATGCAACACTTGTGGGCGTTGATCCAGTGGCATCAAGGCCAGCGCTTGGGGCACGCCACTGTTCAATGCTTGCGCCCCCAAGCTGCCGCCCACCACGACCACGCGCAAGGGACCGCTGCGGTGGGCAAAGCGCGCTTCTGGTGGTGCTTGATTGAGAAAGCCATCGCGCATCGGGTTGCCCACCCATTGCGCCTTAGGCAACACCTTGGGAAAGGTGCAGAGCACCCGATCCGCCACATGGGCCAGCACTTTGTTGGCCATGCCAGCCACCGAGTTTTGTTCATGCAGCACCAAAGGCTTGCCCATCAACACCCCCATCATGCCGCCCGGAAACGTGATGTAACCGCCCAAGCCCACCAACACATCAGGACGCAGTCGGCGAATCACCTGCAGGCTTTGCCAAAAGGCATGCAGCAAACGCCATGGCAACAAAGCCAAAGTCAACAGTCCTTTGCCACGCACACCACCAAACTGCACGGCTTCGAATGGCAGGCCTTTGGCGGGCACCAACTGGCTTTCCATGCTGGGCGCGGGGGCACCCAACCAATGCACACGCCAGCCTTGGCTGCGCAATAGCTCGGCTACCGCCAAACCTGGAAAGATGTGACCACCGGTGCCACCGGCCATCACCAAAACCGTGCGGGTATTCATACACGGCCTCCATGCGACAGCAAGCGGTTTTCATAATCAACCCTGAGCACAATGGCCAAGGCCACCAAATTCAGCAAGATGGCCGACCCCCCATAACTCATGAGCGGCAGCGTCAGGCCCTTGGTGGGCAATGCGCCCAGGTTCACGCCCATGTTGATGAAGGCTTGAAAGCCGACCCAAATGCCCACGCCTTGCGCCACCAAGCCTGAAAACACCCGATCCATGGCGATCGCATTGCGCCCAATGAACATGATGCGTCGGGTCAACCACATGAAGACACCGATGACGATGACCACACCGACCAAGCCGAACTCCTCGCCAATCACAGCGAGCAAGAAATCGGTGTGTGCCTCGGGCAACCAATGCAACTTCTCCACACTGCCGCCCAAGCCGACACCAAAAATTTCGCCCCGTCCGAATGCAATCAATGAATGAGAGAGTTGAAATCCCTTGCCCAAGGCGTGTTCAGCGCCAAACGGATCGAGGTAGGCAAAGATGCGCTCGCGCCGCCAAGGTGACAGCGCTATCATGAAACCAAATGCCACCACCAAGATGCCGCTGATGAGCAAGAACATGCGGGCATTGACACCGCCTAAAAACAAGATGCCCATGGCAATCACAGCAATCACCAAAAAAGCGCCCATGTCAGGCTCGGCCAACAACAACAATCCGACAATGCCAATCGCGATGCCCATGGGTGTGACAGCTTTGAAAAACTTTTCCTTCACATCCATCTTGCGCACCATGTAATCGGCGGCATACAACAGCGTGCCCAGCTTGGCCAGCTCCGAGGGCTGAAAATTCAATACACCCAGACTGATCCACCGGCGTGCACCATTGACGCTTTTACCCACAAAGGGCAGCAACACCAGGATCAGCAAAACAATCGACGCGATGAACACCCATGGCGCCAATTTCTCCCAGGTGTCCATGGAAATTTGAAACACCAACAGCGCGGCAATGAAGCCCACACTCAAAGAGAAGGTGTGTCGAACCAAGTATTGGGTCTGGGATAAACCCGTGGACTGGGCGTTGTCGTTCAAGGCAATCGACGCGGAGTACACCATCACCAAGCCCCACATCAATAAACCTCCAATGGCCCAGATCAAGGATTGATCAAAAGCCTTGACACTGCCTGGTGCTGCACCGGTGCTGGTGAATTGCTGCCCATGCACACGCACCGGCAGGGCATCCATGCTGTCTTTGGGTTGGTTGCCAAACCAAAGCCCAATGCGCTCTATCCAACTGATCTGGGTTGGACTCATGCTTGATCCGCCATCATGCTGAGGGACTCCACCGCATCCACAAACGCTTGCGCCCGCGCCACATAGTTGCTGTACATATCCAAACTGGCACACGCTGGCGACAACAAAACGATGTCGCCGGTTTGCCCTGCATCGGTCGCCAAGGCCACGGCTTGGGCCATGTCGCTGGCGCGGTGCTGTGGGACGCCAGTGCTCGCCAAGGCTTGCGCCAAGCGTTCGGCATCCTGGCCGATCAAGACGACGGCACGCACATGCTCTGCAACGGGCTGAATCAACGGTGCAAAGTCTTGGCCTTTGCCATCTCCACCCAAGATGACCACCAACTGACCGTCAGCACCCAAGCTGTTGATGGCGGCCACCGTGGCGCCGACATTGGTACCTTTGCTGTCGTCCACATACGTGATGTCGTTGACGATGGCCACAGTGGACATGCGGTGCGCCTCACCGGTGTATTCACGCAGACCATGCAGCAAAGGCGCCAAGCTGTTGCAACAGGTGCTGGCCAAGGCCAACGCAGCCAAGGCGTTCAATGCGTTGTGCTCACCACGGATACGCAAGGCATCCGCAGGCATCAGGCGCTGGATATGCAATGCCTCATCTTGAACACGGCCACGCTTGCCCACAGGTTCTTCGGTGGGTGCCGCTCGCACCAACCAACGCATGCCGTTTTCAAGCGACAAACCAAAATCACCAGGGGCTTGCGGCAAATCAGCGCCAAAGCACAAGCGCAAGCGCGGCGGCACTTTTTTATCGCTGCTGTCTGTGGGCCACAAGGCCATCACCACACCATCATTGCGCGGCAACACGCCGACTGAACGCGGACCCCAAATGCGGGCTTTGGCTTGACCATAGGCGGCCATGTCGTCATGCCAATCCAAATGGTCTTGCGTCAAGTTCAAAACAGTGGCAGCAGTGGGTTCAAAGTTGTCCACGCCATCTAGTTGGAAGCTGGACAACTCCAACACCCACACCTCAGGCAAGTCGCTCAGTTGTTCTCGCAAGGTGTCCAACAGGGTGGGCCCGATGTTGCCAGCCACCGCCACTTTGCGTCCAGCACGTGCCACCAACAAACCGGTCAGGCTGGTGACCGTGGTTTTGCCGTTGGTGCCGGTGATGGCCAACACCTGCGGTTGATAGGCTTGGGTCTCTTTCAGCTGTTGCAATGCATGGGCAAACAAACTCAGCTCGGTCCCTACCCACAAGCCACGCGCCTGAGCGGCTTGCCAGACCGGCCCTGCTTGCGCCGGACTCAAGCCTGGACTTTTGAACACAGCTTTCACATCCTCTGCCACCAAGTCGGCGCTGAAGGCTTGGGCTTTGAAGTTGACATTCAGGGCCTGTGCTTGCAACTCCATCAGGCCTGGTGGTTGTGCACGGTTGTCGACCACCGTGACCCGGGCACCTTGCAAGACACACCAGCGCACCATGGCCAAACCGGAGTCACCCAGACCCAGCACCAAGATGTGAAGGTTTTGCAGCATGTTCATGGTTAGCGCAGCTTCAAGGTGGACAAGCCCACCAAACACAACAACATGGTGATGATCCAAAAGCGAACCACCACTTGGGTTTCTTTCCAACCGGATTTTTCAAAGTGATGGTGCAAAGGTGCCATCTTCAAGATGCGCCGCCCTTCACCATATTTGCGTTTGGTGTATTTGAAATAGCTGACTTGCAGCATCACTGACAAGGCTTCCGCCACAAAAATACCGCCCATGATGGCCAACACGATTTCTTGCCGCACGATGACGGCAATGGTGCCCAAGGCAGCCCCCAGGCCCAGCGCACCCACGTCACCCATGAACACCTGCGCGGGATGGGTGTTGAACCACAAAAAGGCCAAGCCTGCACCTGCGATCGCGGCACAAAACACCAGCAACTCGCCGGTGCCGGGGATGTGCGGGAAGAACAAATATTTGGAATACACCGCACTGCCTGCGACGTAGGCGAACACGCCCAAGGCTGAACCGACCATGACCACCGGCATGATGGCCAAGCCATCAAGACCATCGGTCAAATTCACGGCATTGCTCGAACCCACGATGACCAAATAGGTGAGGATCACAAAGCCCAAGACACCCAATGGATAACTGATTTCTTTGAAAAAGGGCACCATCAAACCGGCTTTGGGTGGCAAGTTGACATCAAATCCCGAGCGCACCCAACTGAAGAACAGCTCCAACACCTTGAGGTTGCTGACCTCTGAAATACTGAACACCAAATACAAAGCGGCCAACAAACCAACCAGGGATTGCCACAGGTATTTCTCGCGCGAAGGCATGCCCTCAGGGTCTTTGTTGACCACTTTGCGCCAATCGTCCACCCAGCCAATGGCGCCAAATGCCAGCGTGACCAACAACACGATCCAAACAAATCGATTGGACAGATCGACCCACATCAAGGTGGAAAAAGAAATCGATAACAAGATCAACACACCACCCATGGTCGGCGTGCCCGATTTGCTCAAGTGGGCTTCAATGCCATAGCCGCGGATGGGCTGACCGATTTTCAACGCGGTGAGTTTGCGTATCACTGCGGGACCAGCGACCAAACCGATCAACAGCGCTGTCATCGCCGCCATCACAGCACGGAACGTCAGGTATTGGAAAACGCGCAAATAGCCATAGTCGGGCGAGAGTGACTGCAACCATTGGGCCAAGCTCAGCAGCATGATGCCTCCTTGTGGGGCAGCGCTGCTGCCGTTGGATGAGCCGCTTGCAGGGCTTGCACCACGCGCTCCATGCGCATGAAGCGCGAACCTTTGACCAGCACAGTGGCCATTTCTTTGGTGGAGGTGTTCATCTCTTGTTGCAAAGCATCCATGCTGTCGAAATGCCGCGCTCCTTGAAAAGCGTGTGCGCTGTGTTGCGACAGTTCACCCAAAGTGAATAATTGATCGACGCCGCAAGACTTGGCATAGGCACCGACTTCTTGATGGAACTGTGGTCCTTGCTCACCCACTTCGCCCATATCGCCCAACACCAACAACCGAGGGCTTGGCGCGAGCGCTAACAAATCAATGGCCGCACGTACCGAATCCGGGTTGGCGTTGTAGGTGTCGTCGATCAAGGTGTAACTGTGGCCAGCCGATTGCAGCGCCCAACTGCGGGATCGACCCCCAACCGCTTCAAAATTGGACAAGCCTTTGGCAATGGCTGGCAAAGGTGCGCCGGCCGCCAGAGCGCTGGCACAAGCCGCCATGGCGTTGTGCACATTGTGCAAACCGGGCAAGTTCAAGCTGCAATCCAGCACACCCTGCGGTGTTTGCACACGCAGCAGCCAACGGTTTGTTTGCCAATCGGCTTGTAGCACTTTCACGCTTGCTTTTTCAGTGCCGAAGTCCATCACACGGTGCTTGGCAGCCATGTTGCGCCAAATGCTTTGGTGTGCATCATTGGCAGGAAACACCGCCCATCCATCGACAGGCAAGGCTTGTAAAACAGCACCGTTTTCCAGCGCAACCGCTTCCACACTTTGCATGAATTCTTGGTGCTCGCGCTGCGCGTTGTTCACCACCGCCACTGTGGGGGCAGCCCATGCGGCCAACTGGGCTATTTCACCCGGGTGGTTCATGCCCAACTCGACCACAGCGGCGCGGTGTGTGTCACGCAAGCGCAGCAAAGTCAGTGGCAACCCGATGTCGTTGTTGAAATTGCCTTGGGTGGCGAGCGCAGCCTCGCCTTGCCAAGCATGCAGGATGCTGGCCATCATTTGCGTGACCGTGGTTTTGCCATTGCTGCCGGTCACCGCGATCAGCGGCAGCTTGAATTGCGCTCGCCATGCATGGGCCAATTGACCAAGTGCTTGCTTGGTGTCGGCCACTTCCAAGCCCATCAAGCCCGCTTGCGCCAAACCCTGGTGAACGATAGCCGCTTTGACACCGGCGGCGGGCAGATGAAGCAAGTAGTCGTGGGCATCAAAACGCTCGCCTCGCAACGCCACAAACAAATCATCTGCCAGCACAGTGCGGCTGTCGGTGTGCACACGCGCCACCTTCAAATTGGGGTCACCCACCATTCGACTGCCGGGCAACCATTGCTGTATTTGCGCCAAGCTGAGGTTCATGCGGTGCATGCCACCCCCCATTTGTGCAAGGCCAATTCGGCATGGTCCACATCCGAAAACCCGTGTTTCACACCTTGAATTTCTTGGTAGGTTTCATGCCCTTTACCAGCGATCAAGACAATATCTTCAGCACGCGCCTGGGCAATCACATGGGCAATCGCTTGCCCACGGTCCACCCATTGCCATGCGGCTTGCGGTCGTGTCAAGCCCAAACACATTTGCGCCATGATTTCTTGCGGGTCTTCGTCGCGCGGGTTGTCGCTGGTCAAACACACCAGATCGGCAGCTTGCTCGGCCATGCGCGCCATGGGTGCTCGTTTGCTGCTGTCGCGGTTGCCGCCACAACCCAAGATGCACACCAATCGACCGCCTCGCGCATGCGCCCATGGTCGCAGCGCACGCAACGCCTTGTCCACCGCATCTGGGGTATGGGCGTAGTCCACCACCACAGCCGGCTGCTGTGGCTTGCCCACGCGTTGCATGCGCCCTGGGACGGCTTGCAAGCCTTGGCAAGCCTTGACGGCTGATGGCAAGCTGTACCCCAAGTCACGCAGCGCAGCGATGACACCCAATAAATTCAAGACATTGAAGTCACCCAAGGCAGGGCTGTGGACGCTCAGGCGTTGCTCGCCTTCAATGACTTCAAAGCAAACACCCTCGGCGGTTGTTTGCAACTGCTCTGCATGGATGTCTGCCAGAGTTTGCATGGACACCGTCCACACCTTCACCTCGGAGCGCAGTTTCAGATGTGCCAACAAAACGGCCGCCATCGGATCGTCCAGATTGACCACTGCACAGCGCAAATGCGGCCAGTCAAACAAGCGTTGTTTGGCAGCCCAGTACTGGTGCATGTCTGCGTGGTAGTCCAGATGGTCTTGGCTGAAATTGGTGAAGATGGCGGTGCGAAATTGCAAGCCCTCCAATCGATGCTCGGCCAAGCCGATCGACGAGGCTTCGATGGCGCATGCACGCACGCCTTGCTGTAGCCAATGGCGCAACTGTTGGTGCAACTGCAAAGGATTGGGGGTGGTGAGGCCCGTGCTGTGCATCTCGCCGGGTCGACCCAAACCCAGGGTGCCCACCACGGTGCAAGCTTCGTTCAACCGGTTCAAGGCTTGTGCCAACCACCAGACAGTGGAGGTTTTGCCATTGGTACCAGTCACGGCCAGCATCTTCAATTGTTGACTGGGCGACGCATGGTAGGCGTCAGCAATCAGGCCACACCGCGCTTTGAGTTGCGGTATGCAGGCAATCGGTACATCGTGCATGGCCAAGTCATTGACAGCTTCAAAGGCCTCAATGCCCTGCGCTTCTACCAAGCAGGCTGCCGCACCCTGTTGCCAAGCTTGCACCACATGTTGGCGTGCATCGGTCGTCTGCCCCACCCATGCCAAAAAACCATCGCCTTCGCGAACAGCACGGCTGTCCGATTGCAAATGGCCATGCACCAGTCCGCGCAACCACTGTGCGGCTTGTTCGGGCGTGTGCAAATGCAGCATCAGAAAGACTCCGCCTCGGCTTTGGCCACGACCTGAGGTTTGACCGCCATGTCAGGCTGTACTTCGAGCATGCGCAATGTTTGCTGCACGGTTTGACTGAAAACCGGTGCCGCCACATCCCCGCCGTAATAACGTCCTGCAGTGGGTTCATCAATCATGACGGCCACCACGATGCGTGGGTTGTCAATCGGTGCCAATCCGACAAAGAAGCCACGGTACTTTTTGGCAGCGTAGGTTTTGCCATCTAATTTATGCGCGGTTCCGGTTTTGCCGCCCACCGAATACCCCATGGTTTGGGCTTTCGGCGCCGTGCCCCCCGGCCCCGTGACCATGTGCAGCATGTGGCGCACTGAGGCTGCATTTTGGGCATTCATGACCCGCACGCCAGCCACCTTGTCTTGTCGCTTGAGCAAGCTGACCGGGGCAACTTCCCCATCACGGGCAAACACGGTGTAGGCCTGGGCGAGTTGAAACAAACTGGTGGACAAGCCATAGCCATAACTCATGGTGGCTTGCTCCATCGGACGCCAAGTTTTGTAAGCGCGCAAGCGGCCAGCCACGGCGCCAGGAAAAGGCACTTGGGGCTTTTGACCAAAGCCGACTTGGGTGTACATCTCCCACATGTCTTTGGGCGGCATGCGCATGGCAATTTTCACCGTGCCCACGTTGCTGGATTTTTGAATCACTTCATTGACACTGAGCATGCCGTGAGGGTGCGCATCGGTGACCGTCATACCGTACATGTTGAGCTTGCCAGGGGCGGTGTCGATCATGGTCTCGGGCTTGATCAAGCCTTTCTCCATGGCCAAACCCACCACAAACGGCTTCATGGTCGAGCCCGGCTCAAAGGTATCGGTCAAAGCGCGGTTGCGCAACTGTGCACCACTCAAGTTGCTGCGCTTGTCGGGCGAATAACTGGGGTAATTGGCCAGGGCCAGCACATCGCCAGTTAGCGCATCCAACACCACCACACTGCCAGCTGCGGCCTTGTTGTCCAACACCGCTTCCCGCAACCGTTGGTAGGCAAAGTACTGCACCTTGCTGTCAATACTCAATTGCAAATCCCGACCTTCCTCGGGCGGGATCATGTCGCCAATGCCTTCAATCACTTGGCCTTGGCCATCTTTGATGACCCGCCTGGAGCCACTCTTGCCCCCCAGATGGCTGTTGAAGGCCAACTCCACGCCCTCTTGGCCGGTGTTTTCAATGTTGGTGAAACCCACCACATGGGCGGCTGCTTCGCCTTGGGGGTACATGCGCTTGTATTCCATGCGGGTGTAGACACCGGCGAATTTCAAGTCGGTCACTTTTTTGCCTGTGGCCATGTCCAACTGCCGCCTGAGCCAAACAAAACTTTTCTTTTTGTTTTTGACTTTGCTTTGCAATTCGCCCAGGGGCATGTTGAGCAATTGGGCCAAGGCTTTGAGCTTGACCGGATCGTCCTCAAGTTCTTCTGGCGAGGCCCAGATGCTGGGCATGGGAACACTCGACGCCAAGATCAAACCGTGTCGGTCAAGGATGCGTCCGCGATTGGCCGGAATTTCCAGCTGACGCTCAAACCTTACCGTGCCCTGTTTGCGGAAAAAAGCGTTGCCCACCACCTGCACATAAGCGGCTCGAAACACCAAGCCAATGAAACCCAAGGCAATGCAGGCCACGATGAGTTGGCTACGCCAAATGGGCGTTTTGCTGGCCAATAGCGGGTTGCTGGCGTATTGCACGCTGCGGCTGCTCATGGCTGCTCCTTGCCAGCAGCTGCAGCAGCACTTTCAATGACGGCAGGATGCGGCGCGACGTATTGGCTGATGGCTGGCGAGATGGTTTGCATGCGCAATTGCTCACGCGCTAATTTTTCCACCCGCAAGGGGGTGGCCTGTGCGCCGCGCTCCACGTCCAAGCGATCGTGCTCGGTTTCCAAACGCTGGGCCTGCGCCTTGGCACGATCCAACTCGGTGTACAAGCGGCGCGATTCATACTGGGTGTGCACCAAATACAAGGCACTGCACATGACCGCGACCAACAGCAACGCGCTGACCCGGGTCATGCCGACGCCCCAGCTTGAATGCGTTGGGCCACGCGCATGATGGCGCTGCGACTGCGCGGATTGGCCTTGACCTCTTCATCGCTGGGGCGCTGACGCCCTAGCGCCTTGAGGCCCAAGTTGGGGGCGGCAGCGAATGGCGCACGGCGATCGTAGACCTCGCGTGAATGCTTGGCGATGAATTGCTTGACCATGCGGTCTTCCAGCGAATGGAAACTGATCACCACCAAGCGCCCTCCGTTTTGCAAAACATCCATGCTGGCGTCCAAGGCCTGCTGCAATTCATCCAACTCGCGGTTGATGAACATGCGAAAGGCTTGAAAGGTGCGGGTGGCCGGGTTTTGACCAGGCTCGCGGGTTTTGACAATCTCGGCAACCAAAGCGGCCATGCCCAAGGTGGTGGCGGGCAGCTGTCCCGCATCGCGTTTGGCAACGATGGCTTTGGCAATGCCGTTGGCAAATCGTTCTTCACCATAGTCACGAATCACCTGTGCGATCTGTTCGGTTTTTGCCTCGCCCAGCCACTCGTGCACGCTTGGGCCTTGGCTTGTGTCCATCCGCATGTCCAGCGGGCCGTCCTGTCGAAAGGAGAAGCCGCGCAGCGGGTTGTCGATTTGGGGTGAGCTCACGCCCAGGTCCATCAGCACGCCGGCGACGCTCTTGTTTGGCAGTTGGTTCAGGGCTGCAAAGCCCTGGTGCCGGATCGTCAGGCGGTGGTCGTTGATCGCTTGGGCCGTGGCCACTGCTTGCGGGTCTTTGTCGAAGGCGATCAAGCGCCCCTGCGGACCGAGCTGTTCCAAGATGCGCTTTGCATGCCCGCCGCGGCCAAAGGTTGTGTCGACATAAGTGGCTTCGGCCTGGACGTCCAGCGCCTCGACCGCCTCCTTCAACATGACGGTGGTGTGTGCCCATTCAGTCGTTGCCATTCCACGTTAGATCGAAAAATCCCGGAACACATCGGGCATTTCGCCCTGCATGGCTTCGGCTTCCTGAGCGTCATAGGTGGTCTTGTCCCACAACTCGAAATGCGTGCCCATGCCCAGCAGAACGGCTTCTTTGCTGATGTGGGCGGCAGTGCGCAACTCGGGCGACACCAACACGCGGCCGGTGTTGTCCATGTCGACATCCATGGCGTTGCCCAAAAAAATACGTTTCCACCATTGCGCCGTCATGGGCAAGGCAGCGACTCGGTCACGAAATTTTTCCCACTCGGTGCGCGGAAAAATCATGAGGCAGCCATGCGGGTGGCGGGTGATGGTGAGTTGCCCGCCCGCAGTGGCGCTCAGCACATCGCGGTGCCGTGTGGGCACCGACAAACGGCCTTTGGCATCCAAACTCAGCGACGATGCACCCTGAAACACGGCAAGTTACCCCTTTTGTGACAAAACATTGGCTTCAGTGGCTCAGAATTTCACATTCTTCCACTAAATACCACTTGTTTGCACTTTACCAGAGATTCCAGAGATGACAAGTACCTGATGGGCTATTTTGTAAATGAAATCAACAACTTAGAGTGGTGTTTTGAAAGCTTGTTTGAGATAAAAATCTATATGAAATAAGCACTTAGAAGCCATATTAAAAGTGGCTTATAAACAGAAAAGGGGCGAAAAAAAGCAGGCCACCTGGGCCTGCTGCTGTTGTCTTCAGGCAGACAAATCAGTCGCCAAACATTTTCTGCTTGAGTTCGCGACGCTGCTGGGCTTCCAAAGACAAGGTGGCGGTGGGACGGGCGATCAAACGGCCCACACCGATGGGCTCGCCGGTTTCATCGCAATACCCATAGTCGCCGCTGTCAATGCGGGTGATAGATTGCTCGATTTTTTTCAGCAACTTGCGCTCGCGGTCGCGTGTGCGCAACTCCAAAGCATGCTCCTCTTCAATGGTGGCGCGGTCAGCAGGATCGGGCACGATGACGGTGTCTTCGCGCAAGTGCTCGGTGGTTTCGCCGGCATTGACCAAGATGTCATTTTTCAGTTGCACCAACTTGTGGCGAAAGTAGGCCAACTGAAATGCATTCATGTAAACGTCATCCGACATGGCCATGACTTCAGCTTCAGAAATGGTTTCAGCTGTTTTGGATTTCCAGTTGTTGGCCAACTTGGGATCTTTGACGGGAATCACGGGTACCACGGCCGGCAATGAGGGCACAGAAATGGGGCCATAGCTGGACTTGGCCGTGGTCGAGGCCACACTTTGCCCAGGCGGGGGCGGCATCATGGCCATGGCTTTGGCGGCACGCGGGGACTTCTTGGCGACCTCGGCAACAGGTGGCGTTGTGACTGTGGTGACGGGTTTGACGGCGGCGGTTTTCACAGCGGCCGATTTGGCAGATTTGGACTTGGTGGCAGTGGACACGGATTTGGCAGCAGAGGGCGCAGGTGAGGGTTTCTTGGCAATGGGCGGCGTCTTGGCTTTGACCTTGGACGAAACCGCTTTTGGAGGGACTGTTTTTTTAGTGGCTACTGCTTTTTGAACGACAACTTTCTTCGCAACAACTTTCTTGGCAACGGGCTTTTTCGCCACGACTTTTTTAGCAACAACTTTTTTAGCAACAACTTTTTTAGCAACAACTTTTTTAGCAACAACTTTTTTAGCAACAACTTTTTTAGCAACAACTTTTTTGGCAACAACTTTCTGGGCGGCTACTTTCTTGGCCACGGCCTTCTTGGCCACCACTTTTTGAGCGACGGTCTTTTGAGCGGCTGACTTTTTCACAGCTACCGGTTTTTTCACCACAGCCTTCTTGGCCACTGCTTTTTTCGCCAATGGTTTTTTCACAACCGCTTTGGCCGTTGGTTTTTTCGCTGCCGCCTGGGGCTTGGCTTTGGTCTTGTTGGAATGCTTTGTCGTTTTCACTGCAAGTCTCCTGACAGTTTGGCGTCAGGTGCTTGAACACCCTACCCCGGCTGCGGTTTGTTGTACTGCTCCATCTTGATGCCTTGATGACAGGGGGCTTTGAGTACCCAGGTCAATGGCGCGCGGATTGTACTCAGGATACACACTGTTGCAGGCCTTGCAAGAAAATATCGCGCGGCAAATCGATGCCAATGAATACCATTTTGCTCATTCGCTTCTCTTGGGGTTCCCAAGGCTGGCCCAAATCACTGCCCATGAGTTGGTGCACGCCTTGGAATATCACCTTGCGCTCGGTGCCTTTCATGTGCAAAACGCCTTTGTAACGCAGCATGCGCGGGCCGTAAATATTGACGATGGCGCCCAAGAAATCTTCCAATTTGGCCGGATCCAAGGGTCGGTCTGCTTTGAAGACAAAGCTTTTCACATCGTCATCATGGTGATGGTGGTGACCGTGACCGTGACCGTGTCCATGGTCATGGTCACCGTGGTGGTCGTGTTGGTGGGAGGGATGGTCGCAATGCTCGCCATCATGGTGATGGTGGTCATGGCCTTCGTTCAAAAAGTCGGGGTCGATTTCCAATGTGGTGTTCAGGTTGAAGCCGCGCAAATCAAACACCTTGCTGATGGGCACCTCGCCAAAGTGCACGGTTTGTTGCGGCGCACGCGGGTTCATGTGTTTCAAGCGGTGTTGCAAGGCATCGAGTTCGTCAGCACTCACCAAATCGCTTTTGCTGATGAAGATTTGATCGGCGAAACCCACCTGGCGGCGCGCTTCTTGGCGGTCATTCAAGGTTTGCGCCGCGTGCTTGGCGTCCACCAAGGTGAGGATCGAGTCGA
>JBIIPF010000150.1:0-4756 GCA_044342755.1 Limnohabitans sp.
CTTTGCTGCTTGGGTGATGGCTTGCAAACCCTCGGCGTCTTTGTCCATGCCGATGACGGCATACCCATCCTGGGCCAATCGCCACAAGGTGGCCCGGCCAATGCCACTGGCAGCACCCGTGACAACCGCTGTTCTAGGCAACATGGGCTTCACCCACGAGTTGCAAAATGGTTTGTGCGATGGTGTCCACGCTGATGCGTGTCTGGTCTTCAAGCGGCGGCGAATAGCCTACCGGGATGCGCGGTGCACCCAAGCGATGGATTCGACAACCTGTCACTTGGGCCGTGCTGGCAGCCACTTCCGCACCGAATCCGCTGACTTGAACCGCATCGTGCACCACCAACAACTGACCGGTGCGGGCAGCAGAGCGGTACACCATGTCTTTGTCCCATGGCCACAGAGAACGCAGGTCTATCAACTCGACCGACACCCCTTGCTGGGCCACTTGTGCACAAGCGCTCAAACAACGGTGAACCGCCGCCGACCAGGTCACCAAGGTGAGATGCTCGCCGTGTTGCATGCATCGCGCCTTGCCAATGGCCAAGGTGTTTTGCGTATCCACCTCGCCTTGCAGGGGCCACAGTTCTTTGTGCTCCAGGTACAGCACTGGATCGGGCAAGGTCAATGCGGCTTGAAACAAGTCGAAGTTGTCTTGGGCGGTGGCAGGCGCGATCACTGTGAGGCCTGGCACATGGGTGAACCAAGACTCCAAAGACTGCGAATGCTGCGCGGCCGAACCCGACCACAAACCGATTGGCATGCGAAACAGCACCGGTACGCGGCCTTGGCCACCAAACATGTACCTGTTTTTGGCGGCTTGGTTGACGATCTCATCAATCGCACACAGTGCAAAATCAATGACACGCATTTCCACCACGGGCCTCATGCCCGCCAGTGCCATGCCAACAGCAGCACCCGCAATGCCTGCCTCAGAAATTGGTGTGTCTATCACGCGATCGGGACCAAATTTGTCGCGCAATCCTTGGTATTGACCGAACACCCCACCGCGTCCCAGGTCTTCGCCCAAGGCGACGATGGCATCGTCTTTGTCCATGGACAGACTCAAGCTGTGCGCCGCAGCTTGGGCATAGGTCATGGCTGTTTTCAAAACCAAACGCCCTCTGCACAATCAGCCACGTCCGAAAAAGCAGCCTCGGCCAAAGGCCACTGTGCATCCCTTGCACATTGCGTGGCCACCTCCAGCTGCTGGTTCACTTGCGCTTCCAAAGCATCGAGTTCTGTGGCGGCGTGACCGCGCTCTAGCAGCAAGCCTTTGGCAAAGCGCAACGGTTCTTTCTCCCAGGCCTTGCTCAATTCATCGGCGGGGCGGTACAAGGCTTTGTCAACCGACACATGGCCCTTGAGCCGATAGGTCACGGCATGCAACAGATGCGGTTGGCTGGTGGCCCTCACCTTGTCAATCAAGGCCTTGGCATGGTTGCTGACGTCCAGCACATCGTTGCCATCGACTTGGGTCGACGCCATGCCCAAGCTTTGCGCTCGACTGGACACGCCACCACCGCCGGTCACGGACGCTGACACGGTGGTTGCAGAGATTCGGTTGTCTTCGCAGACAAAAAGAACTGGCAATTGAAAAACCTGAGCCCAGTTGAGGCCTTCTAAAAACGGCCCGCGATTGATGGCCCCGTCGCCAAAGAAGCACGCCACGATCTGCTTTTTCTTCTGAAGTTTGAGGGCATGGGCAGCACCCACAGCAATGGTGATACCTGCGCCCACCACGCCATTGGCACCCAGCATCCCCACCTCAAAATCAGCGATGTGCATGGAACCCCCCTTGCCGCCATTGGTGCCGTTTGCTTTGCCAAACAACTCGCACATCATTTTTGTCGGGTCAGCACCCTTGGCCAAGGTGTGCCCATGGCCACGGTGTGTGGACGTCAACAAATCTGCCATTTGTAAATGCGCACACACGCCTGCTGCAACAGCTTCTTGACCGGTTGACAGATGCAGTGGCCCACGCACATAAGCGGCAGACGTGGCCGATTGGCCAAACGCTTGAACACCGCCCTGACTGGCCCGCTCTGCTGCATTCTCAAATGCTCGGATGCGCAGCATCACTTCGTAAAGGCTCAACAAATCCACAACATGAATTCCTCAAAAAAACTGCGCAAGCTACCAAGGCAGATTGCGCAGTTGCCCCCTGAAAAAAACCATGCGTGTTTATTTGGCCGCGAAGTCCTTGACCAGTTGATTGAATTTGGCGGGGTTCTCGTGGAACATCATGTGGTTGCCACCTTCTTCTTCTTCAAAGATTTCAACCCGGGATCCTTTGATCACGCTGGCTTCCCACTGCACAGACTTCCAACTCACCAGACTGGTTTTGGCACCAACAAGCAAAGTGGGCACATTGATGCGGGGAATGATGTCGCGCCAATCGTTGGTGGCATGGTCATACAGCAAGGCTGCGGCATGCTTGCGTGGGAATTTCAAGTTTTGCTCAATGGCCCACTTGACTTCATCGCGTGAAAAATTCTTCGTGAACATGCCGGTGATGAAGCCCTCGGTCACTTGGACGCCATCGGGACCGGCCAAAGCGTTGGCCGTGTCATACAGCGACTTGCCGTCAAAGATCGCGCCAGCATCTTGTTTTTCCTGCTCAGACCAGGCTGGGTTCGCAGTGATCATGGGCATTTGGTCGATCAACAGCAGCTTCGAAATGCGGTCACCACCATACAGTTCCCAATAGCCCCAGATGACGGAGCACCCCATGGAATGCCCACCCAGCACCACGTTTTTCAAGTTCTTGCCAACCAAAAACTCACGCACATCGGCGGACAAGCGATGAATGCGATAGCCATGATTGGGTTTGTCTGAATCGCCATGCCCACGCATGTCCAAGGCATACACATGGAATTTGTCGCTCAGTCCCGCCAACTGGTGTTTGAATTGAGCGGCTGTTTGTGACCAACCCGGAATCAACACCATGACAGGGCCTTTGCCAGCTTCGAGGTAGTTGATCTTCACACCGTCACTGGTGGTGAAAGAACCCGATTTGAAATTTTGTGCAACCACAGGGTTGAGTGCCGACATGCAGAGCAACAAGGCCCCCCACAGCCAGCGTGAACCCAATGCTGATAACCATTTCATGAAAGCCTCCTTGCGTTGATGGAAGCAGAAATTCGACCATAAGCGGGTTGGTGACCCATGCTGAAAAACCCTAGAAAACCAAGATTTAAGTTCACAATATGAACACACTGAACTTTCTATATTTCGGTATGCATTTTAAAAAAAGTATTAATTATCAATGCTTTATATCAAGTAAAAACCCTCTCAATGTTATTCCGCTAAGATTTTGAAGGTTCATATATTGAATATTGTGAGACAACACCATGCCCAGCAGTCAAACATTACAACGCGGTTTATTGATCTTGCGCCTCCTGACACGTTATGGTGAAAAAGGATTGCGCATGCACGAGATTGAAAAAAAATCCAAGCTCAACAAAACCACCGCGATGCGGCTGACCAAGACGCTGGTGAGCGAAAATTTTTTGGTGCAAGACCCCGCCACCAAGGCCTACACCTTGGGGCCCGAGTCTTATGCCGTGGGTCTGGCCGCAGAGCCTCGCTACGGCTTGCAACGGTTGGCAGAACCCCATTTGCGCAAGCTCTCTTTAGAAACCGGCGACTGCGTTTTGTTCTCCATCATTCACGGTGCCGAGTGGGTCTGTTTGTCCATCTTCGACGGTGCCACGCCCATTCCACCCCAAACCTTGAAGCCCGGAGACCACTACCCCTTGGGGTCTGGCAGTGCTGGCCTGGCCATGTTGGCATTCATGTCCGAGGAGGAACAGCAAAAAATAATTGCGCTCAACGCGCCCAAAATTCAATCTGAATTTCCCCATGTCAATTTGCGAGATATTGACCAAGAGTTGAAAGAATTCAAGAGCCAAGGCTACAGCTTCATACCGGGCTCATTGGTTCAGGGCTATTGGGCTTTGGCCGTTCCCTTGCTCGACTACAAAGGGGCACCCCAAGCTGCCATCAGCTTGGTCACCAGCGAAGACCGCTTGCAAATGTCGCGCCGTCTCATCTTGGCCAATCGCATGATTCAAATCAGCCACGACATTCAAAACGCCCAACACGCCTAGGTTGTAGGGGGATAAGCCTGCGCGCGTTTTGAGTGTTCCTATTTAAGCGAAGTTGATGAATCATCCAGACCCCGAAGGCATCTGGATAACCATCAGACAGGGCAACTTTGCTGGGTTTCAAGACCCCTGCTTTTTTGGTCTTGGCATTCAAAGCATCGCGTTACTTCTGAGGCAACCGTAAATTCAGTGCGGCAGCTTTGGCTTCAAATTCAAATTTCAGCTTAGAGATTTGAAATCGATAGGAACCTCCTACCCCATGCCAGAATCAATTCATGGCCATCATCCACCCCCGCCTCTCACCCACCCCTGCCAAGCAAGGCGGGTTTCACCGTGAGATGGCGTTGCTGGAGATGCTGCGGGTGGGGTTGCCCGACAGCTTCGATGTGTTTCATGGCTTGGCGTGGTCCAGCATGCATCAGGCGGTGCAGCGGTTTGGCGAGCTGGACCTGACCGTGGTGTCGCCCCAGGGGCATGTGTTGGTGCTGGAAGTCAAAGCGGGCGATGTGTTCAGCGAAGGCGGTTTGCTTCTGAAGAACTACGGCCACGACAAGCCCAAGGACATTGGTTACCAGTTGGGGCGGCAACATGGTGCCTTGCGCCAACGCTTGAAGACTGCGCAATTGAGCGATGTGAACGTGGACGCCATG
>JBIIPF010000009.1:0-18234 GCA_044342755.1 Limnohabitans sp.
CCACCGACACCCTCACGCCCTACAAAGACGCCACCACCTACAACAATTTCTACGAGTTCGGCACCGACAAACTCGACCCGGTGCGCAATGTCAAAAACTTCGTCACCTCGCCTTGGAGCGTGGAGATCGAAGGCATGGTGAAAAAACCAGGCCGCATCCACCTGGAAGACTTGCTCAAAGTCAGCGCGATGGAAGAGCGCATCTACCGCATGCGCTGTGTCGAAGGTTGGTCCATGGTGATGCCTTGGGTGGGCTATTCGCTGTCGGAACTGATCAAGCGCGTCGAGCCCTTGGGCAGCGCCAAGTTCGTCGAGTTCGTCACCCTGGCCGACCCGAAAACCATGCCCTATGTGGGCTCGCGGGTGCTGAGTTGGCCCTATGTGGAAGGCTTGCGCATGGACGAAGCCATGCACCCACTGACCCTGCTCACCTTTGGCTTGTATGGGGAGGTGCTGCCCAAACAAAACGGCGCTCCCGTGCGCCTGAACGTGCCTTGGAAATACGGCTTCAAGAACGCCAAAAGCATTGTGAAAATCCGCTTCACCGACAAACAACCCGCCACCGCGTGGAACAAAGCCGCCGCGAATGAATACGGTTTTTATTCCAACGTGAATCCGAACGTGGACCACCCACGCTGGAGCCAGGCCACCGAGCGGCGCATTGGCGAAGATGGCTTGCTCACCAAGAAACGCAAAACCCTGATGTTCAATGGCTACGAGGCGCAGGTGGGTCAGCTCTACGCAGGCATGGATTTGGCTAAAAACTTTTGAGCATGCGCTGGCGCCACGCCTTGTTGTCAGCCTGGGCCAAGCCGGTGTTGGCGGTGCTGCTGGCGCTGCCCATGGCGTGGTTGGTGTATGCCACGTTCCACAACCTGTTGGGTCCCAACCCCGCCGAAGCCCTGAGCCGCCAAACCGGCGATTGGACC
Source organism: Limnohabitans sp. (assembly GCA_044342755.1). Taxonomy (GTDB): domain Bacteria; phylum Pseudomonadota; class Gammaproteobacteria; order Burkholderiales; family Burkholderiaceae_C; genus Limnohabitans. The sequence continues at coordinate 929 of JBIIPF010000009.1, forward strand.
TTGCGCGGCCTGTGTTTGGTGTTGGCCATCACGCCGGTGCGCGTGCTGTTGCAAGCGCCAGAATTACTGCGTTTGCGCCGCACCGTGGGCGTGGCCACGTTCCTCTACGCCTGTGTGCATCTGCTTTGCTACGCCTGGTTTGACCAAGGCTTTGAGTTGGAAGACATCGCCAAAGACATCCTCAAGCGGCCCTTCATTTGGCTGGGTTTCGCTGCTTGGGTGTTGATGCTGCCCCTGGCCGCCACCTCGTTCAACACCGCCATTCGTTGGCTGGGGGGACGGCGCTGGCAAGCCTTGCATCGGCTGGTCTATGCCGCTGCCTTGTTGTCGGTGCTGCATTTCTTTTGGATGCGCGCAGGCAAAAACGACTTCACGGAAGTCTGGGTGTATGCCGCCATCCTCGGCGGCTTGATGGCTTGGCGCGTGTGGTGGTGGCGACTTCCAAAATAAGCAAGTCCCAATACAACAACAACGACTAGAAACTTCTAAATTCAGATGCCGGCGAAGTTGTTCGTCCGTGACGGGGCGGCAGCAACAATATTTGTATGGCTATAAATATGGCTATTTGTCTTGATTTTTGATAGGATCCACCTTGGGCAAAACAGGCTTTGAATGGGATGCCGCAAAAGATTTGAAAAATCAGCAAAAGCATGGTGTGTCCTTTGCCGTGGCGCAGTATGCATTTGCAGACCCGCGACGGGTGATTGCTCAAGATATTGAGCACAGCATGCAGGAAGCTCGGTTTTATTGCTTTGCAATGGTAGATAACGGCGTGCTAACAGTTCGATTCACCTACCGGGAATCTGTCATTCGAATCATCGGCGCGGGATATTGGCGTCAAGGAAAAGCGATCTATGAAGAAAAAAATCAAATACACCACTGAAGACTTAGGTCAAGTTCAAGTCGTCACTGATTTTTTACCTGCGCCTGCCGACTTGGCGTTTCGCGAAGAAGGCATCAAAGTAACGCTGGCGTTGAGTAAAAAAAGTGTGGACTTCTTCAAGCTGGAAGCCAGTAAACACCAAACGCAATACCAGCGAATGATCCGCAAACTATTAGACGCTTATGTCGATGCGCATACCGCCGATCAAAACTGATCAACCCACCAACTGCTCACCCCGCATCTGGTCTTGCACGGTTTCGCGTTGGCGAATCAGGTGCACAGTGGCGCCGTCCACCAGTACTTCGGCGGCGCGGCCACGGGTGTTGTAGTTGCTGGCCATGCTCATGCAATAGGCGCCGGCAGACAGCACAGCCAGCAGGTCACCGGCTTGGACGGACAAGGCACGGTCGCGGCCAATCCAGTCGCCGCTTTCACACACCGGACCCACCACGTCGTACACCTCAGCAGCGCCACTGCGAACCGACAGCGGCACGATTTGGTGAAAGGCCTCGTACATCGCGGGGCGCGGCAGGTCGTTCATGGCCGCATCAATGATGCAAAAGTTTTTGGTCTCGCCAGGCTTCAAAAACTGCACCGCGCTGAGACACACACCAGCATTCCCCACCAGCGAACGACCGGGCTCGATCATCAATTGGCGGTCGCCAAAACCACGCTCATCTAAGCGCGCCAACAAGCGTGCCCACAGCGCATCGGCCGCCGGTGGTGTGTCGCCGTTGTAGTCAATCCCTAAGCCGCCGCCAAAGTCCAGATGGTGAATAGGAATGCCCGCGGCTTCAATTTGCACGACCAAGTCCAGCACCTTGTCGACCGCATCCACATAGGGTTCGATGGTGGTGATTTGCGAGCCGATATGACAGTCGATGCCCACCACTTTCAAACCCGGCAACGATGCGGCATGTTGGTAGGCCTGCAAAGTGCGATCGTGGGCCACGCCAAACTTGTTGCCTTTGAGGCCGGTGGAAATATAGGGGTGCGTTTTCGGGTCCACATTGGGGTTGACGCGCAAACTCACCGGGGCTGTGGTGCCACAAGACACCGCCACTTCATTCAGCACATCCAACTCGGCTTCGCTTTCCACGTTAAAGCATGAAATGTCGGCCTGCAAAGCTTGGCGCATTTCTGCACGGGTTTTGCCCACACCCGAAAAAATCACATCTTGGGCTTGACCACCAGCAGCGAGCACGCGTTCGAGTTCGCCACCCGAGACGATGTCAAAACCACAACCGGCACGCGCGAAGACTTGCAAAATGGCCAGTGATGAATTGGCCTTCATGGCGTAGTGCACTTTGGCGCGGCGTCCTTGAAAGCCGCGTTGATACGCCGCCAGCGCCGACAACATGGCGGCTTTGGAATAGACAAACAAGGGCGTGCCGTGTTGGGCAGCCAAGTCTGGCAAACGCACATCTTCAAGGTGCAAGACGCCGTGGCGGTAGGCCAAAAAAGGAGAGCCGGGCAGGGTGGGGTTCATGGTGGCGGGGGGATCAACACTTGGGGGAACTGCGCCCGGTCTTTGGCGTCCGGGTCGGTGGGGATGAACAAAGGACCCTTTTGACCACAGGCTTGCAGCATCAAGGCCATGCCGCATGCAAGGACTAACAGCCTGCCTAGAATCGGTTTTTTCATCGGAGAAATTGTAACGAGCCGCTTTGTGCACGCCGATGTCCAGCCCAGAACACCACCTCAACCAACTGATTGCATGACCGACCTTGAATTCTCCAACCACGCCGAAGCTTTGTTGCAAGCCTTGGAAGCCGCTTGCGACCGTTTAAACGACGATGCCGACAACGACATCGACAACCAGCGTGTGGGCGGCATGATCACGCTCACCTTCGCCAACCGCAGTCAAATCATTGTGAACTTGCAGCGCCCCTTGCAAGAGGTGTGGTTGGCTGCCAAGAGTGGCGGTTACCACTACCGCTTTGATGGCCAACATTGGCAAGACACCAAGGGGCAGGGCGAGTTTTGGCAACAGCTCAGTGCTGACGCCACAGTGCAATCAGGTCTGCCCTTGGCGTTTCACGGGGCCTGATTCACTCTTTGAACAAATCCAAGATTTTCTTTTTCTCAGGGTCTGCGGTGGGCGCTTCTGCCTCGGGCGGCTTGCCATCAACGCCCAAGCTGGTGACACCGCTGCTGTGGGTGTATTCATCGTAGAACCAATCATTGCCCTCAAACACCACACCAGCAGGCACAGGCATGCCAGACACTGGCACGTTTTTCAACGCATGCTGCATGTAGGTGATCCAAACCGGCAGGCTCAAACCACCGCCGGTTTCGCGGTCGCCCAATTTGCGCGGCGTGTCATAGCCAATCCATGTCACCGCCGTCAGGCTGTGGTTGTAGCCCGCAAACCAAGCGTCCATCGAGTCGTTGGTGGTGCCGGTTTTGCCATAAATATCGCCGCGCTTGAGCACTTGCTGTGCTTTGGCCGCAGTGCCCGAACGCGTGACTTCTTGCAACAAATGGCTCATCAAAAACGCATTGCGCGGTTCGATGGCGCGGGAGCGTTCGTCCAACTCGATGGGGGTGTAGTTGGACAACACCTTGCCCATGGGATCGGTCACTTTGGTGATCAGGTAGGGCTTGACCAGGTAGCCGCCGTTGGCAAACACCGAGTAGCCCAACGCGACTTGCAAAGGGGTGACCGAACCGGCGCCCAAAGCCATGGTCAAAAAGGGCGGGTGTTTGTCGGTGTCAAAGCCAAAGCGGCCGACCCAACTTTGCGCGGCTTGGGGTCCGACCGCTTGCAGAATGCGGATAGAGACCATGTTTTTTGATTTGGCCAAAGCGGTCTTCAGGGGCATGACGCCCTCAAATTTACCGTCGTAGTTTTTCGGCTCCCACGCTTGGCTGCCTGTTTCGCTGGCATCAAAAAACAAAGGCGCATCATTGACCATGGTGGCGGGCGTGAGCCCTTTTTCCAAGGCGGCTGAGTAAATGAATGGTTTGAAACTTGATCCAGGTTGACGCCATGCCTGCGTCACGTGGTTGAACTTGTTCTTGTCGAAATCAAAACCACCGACCAAAGCGCGAATTGCACCATCATTTGGATCCATGGCCACAAATGCACCCTCAACTTCAGGCAGTTGCGTCAAGGCCCATTCCCCTTTGGGGGTTTGGGCCACCCGCACCACAGCGCCGGGTCGAATTTTGATATTGGGTGGCGCTTTGTCGGCCAAACCCGATTGAACCGGCTTCAATCCATCGCCAGTGATTTCCAGCATCTCGCTGTTTTGCCGCATGACGCGCACTTTTTTGGGCGCCACTTCAAGCACCACGGCGGCCAGCAGATCGCCTTTGTCGCCTGCGTCGATCAGCGCATCGTCAATGGCATCCTCCAGCTCACGCGCTTGTGTGGGCAAGGTGATGAACTTCTCGGGGCCGCGGTAAATCTGGCGCAACTCGTAGTCCAAGATGCCGCGACGCAGTGCTTGGTAAGCCACTTCTTGGTCGGCAGCCTTGATGGTGGTGTGCACGCTCAAGCCACGGGTGTAAATGTCAGGGCCGTATTGGGCAAACATGAGTTGCCGCGCCATCTCCGCCACGTACTCGGCATGCGTGCTGGTGTAACTGGTGAGGCTGCGGATCTTCAACTCTTCCGTTTTGGCAGCCTGCGCCTCTTCCTCGGTGATGAAGCCGTTGTCCAGCATGCGTTCGATGATGTAGAGCTGGCGCGAGCGAGCCCGCTTGGGGTTGTTGATCGGGTTGTAGGCCGAGGGCGCTTTGGGCAAACCGGCCAACATCGCCGCTTCTGCGATGCTCAAGTTCTGAATCGGCTTGCCAAAGTAAGTTTCAGCTGCAGCAGCAAAACCATAGGCCCGGTGACCTAGAAAAATTTGGTTCAAGTAAATTTCAAAAATCTGGTCTTTGCTGAGCAGATGTTCAAGCTTGTAGGTCAGCAGCAGTTCGTAAATTTTGCGGGTGAAGGTTTTCTCGGACGTGAGGTACACGTTGCGGGCTACTTGCATGGTGATGGTGGACGCACCTTGGCTTTTGGCGTTGCCAACATTGGCCAAGCTGGCACGCGCCAAGCCGATGTAATCGACACCACCGTGTCTGTAAAAGCGGGCATCTTCGATGGACAAGACCGCGTTTTTCACCACCGCAGGAATGTCCTTGAAGGGCACGAGCTTGCGCCGCTCTTCGCCAAACTCACCAATCACTTTGCCCTCGACCGAGAACACCCGCATCGACAACTTGGGCCGGTAATCAGCCAATTCGGAAATGTCAGGCAACTGGGGGTAGGCCATGGCCAAAGCCACACTCACCAGCAGCATGATGGCAACCGCACCTGCTGCAGACAGACCCAGAAACCAGACAAAAAAGCTTGCCAGAACCCGCCATAAATTATTGGCAGGGGTGGGTGCAGCGTCTGCTTTGCGTTGCTCAGCAGCGGGGGTTCGAGGGGGCATGGACAGGGACCGGCGTGAAAGCCGCGTAGATCAGATGAAGTGGATTGTAAAAAAAACGCCAGTGCAGCTTAACCCGCCAAGTAGAACCGAGATTTACAACCTGCGCCATGGTTCAACACATCAAGGAGAAACACATGACAAGGCTGTGGGGGTGGCGCGTGCCCAAGCGCGGATTGGGCTTGTTGATGACGGACAACGGCGTGGCCATGGCTCAAAGTCCATCCTCAGACGGTGAAAGCGGCCAGCACTGCGCCTGGCATTGGCAGGGTTGTTCCTTGGAGCCACCCGGACCTGAGGCTGCCTGGCCGCCTGCCGGCCTGGTGCGTCAAGCCTTGGCAAAAAGTGGTTTTCAAGCACAAGCCACCGCTTTGGCGGTGCCAGAAACAGAGCTTCAACGCTTCAGCTTGACACTGGACGCTGGGCTCAATGCGCGGCAAATGCACCAAGCCATTGCCGCACAACTCAACAGCCTGCTGACGCTTCCCCTGATTGACGCGGTCTGGGACTTTGAAATCAGCGTTCACAACGCCACCGCCAGCCCGCTACCCGGTAACCAACCGGCGTGGTTGCAAGCAGCCATGCAAACCCAATCCACACTCAGCGCCGATGTGTTGGTCATCACCCGGGCATGGGTCAACACTTGCGAACAATGGTGTCGGGCGGCGGGCTTGCAATTGGTCCGGCTTGAGCCACCGTGGCAAGCCAGTACCCGCTGGCAGTTGTTCTCGCAACAACACAACAGCCCGGCTGCTGAGACATTGGCAGACGTCTTGAGCATTCAACAGCAGGCTGTGTTGGGTGGCTTGGCATTGGGTGCGGTGACGCCATGAGCGCCCTGAACTTGATGCCTTGGCGCGAGCGCCGCCGTCAATCAGCCTTGCGCCGCTGGGGCTGGGGAACGGCTTTGATGCTGAGCCTGAGCACCAGCCTGGTGGCCTTCATGGATCAGCATTTGCAATCTTGGCAGCAACAACATGCCCAGCAACAACTGCAATGGACACAAGAACAAGCGCACCTGAAAACACTTTTGGCCGATGCGCCGCTGTGGCAAGGTCGGCTTCGGCAAGCGCAGCAATTGAAGGCCGAGGGCTTGCAGTGGCAGCAGCAGCAACAGCAGGCTTGGCGGGTTTTGACCAGCGTCTTGGCTTTGCCACCGCAGGGGGTGCAAATGACGCAGCTGACCTGGCAAGACAATCAAGTGCGTATTCGTGGTTGGGCCGTCAGTGCGGCACATGTCCAAGCTTGGCAAGACGCGATGCAGCTGCAACGGGTGGAGTGGCATGAAGCACAGTGGCGGCATGCCGATGGCTTGGCCATGCGTCAACACGCATTTGTTTTAGAGGGCCGTCTTGAGGTCGTGGGTGCAGGCTCATGAGCACACGCGGTTGGCGTTCACCTTGGCCGCAATGGCGCACCCATTGGCATGTCTGGCACGCCTGGCCTTTGGTGGCCCAGGCGTTGTTGCTGAGCCTTGGCAGCCTGTGTCTGAGCGCAGTGGGCAGTGGACTGTGGTCCACGCAAGCCTGGCAAGACTGGTGGCATGCGGCCGAGTTGACAAGCGAACAAGCGCAGCATCGTGCACAGTTGCACCAGCAATTGCAGCAGATGCAACGGATGCAAACCCAATTGCAAGCGCAAGCCCATCCCTTCGGCGGGCCTTGGCCTGCGTGGCAGCCTGTGCCCAACATGGATGAACGCGACACCCAAGCCCGCATGTTGACGCTGGCGCAACAACAGGGTCTGCAGTTGCAAGGCGTCAATGAAGAGGGCGGTCAATGGCGCGGCTCCTTGTCCCAATTGCTGGCGGCCTGTCAAAAGCTGGCGGTGCATCTGCCGCAGCAACGGCTGCTGTCGTTGGACCTCCAACGCTTGGAAGAACCCGCCACCGCTGAATCCACCGAGCCATCGTCTGGCTTGCCAAGCACCAGCCGTCCACCACCTGTGCTGTTGCAAATGCATTGGCAGTGGACCCGCGACGCAGACAAGACTTTGGCCGTGCGACCAAGCGCCAAGGGGCCAACAGCTGGCCACCTGAAAACCGCGGTCACCATCGCGCGGGCTCGGGATGGGGCCCAAGTGCGCCACAACTTGTTTGCCGTCAATGGCTTGGCCATGGCGTTGCCCCCAGCGGTGTCGCAGCCATGGCCAAGCCCGGGTTTGCAAGGGCAGCCGGTGCATGAAATGCAATGGATGGGCATGTTGTCCAAAGCCGGTCAGCCCCAAGCCTTGGTGATGCACGGTGGCTTGATTCACAGAGTGCAGTTGGGGCAGTCCATGGGGCAAGATTGGGGTCAGGTCGTGCACATCGCCCCAGACCATCTGGTGTTGCGTGAATGGCGTGTCAGTCCTGTGGGGCGATGGCAGCCCCAGACCACGCGCTTTCCAAGCGGCGGTTCACCATGACAGCCTTGCCGTGTGGCTTTCTCCAGGCCTTGGCCTCGAGCCAGGCTCATGTCAAACGATGGTGCCTGGGGCTGGTGTGTTGCTGCTGTGTGTGGGCATCAGCACATGCCACACAAGTGTTCAGCGGGGCACCCATCACCATGCAGTTTCAAAAAATTGATTTGCGTGCAGCCCTGCAACTGTTGGCCGATTTCAGTGGCGTCAACCTGGTCTTGGCCGACAACGTGAGTGGCAGCCTGAGCTTGCGCTTGCAAGACGTGCCTTGGGACCAAGCGCTGCACACCATCTTGCAAAGCAAAGGCTTGGGGCAGCAGCGAGAAGGGGATGTGATTTGGGTGGCGCCGCTGGCCGAGTTGGGGGCGCGTGACAAAGTGGCCTTGGAGACCAAAGCGGCGGTGCAAGTGTTGGAGCCTTTGCAAACCCAGGCCTTCAGCTTGAACTATGCCAAAGCGGTCGACATGATCGGTCCCTTGCTCAGTGGGCCAGCCTCGTCCCCGGCAGGGATGGCTGCACCGCGACTGCTGAGTCAGCGTGGCAGCGCCATGGTCGATGAGCGCACCAACCAGTTGTTTGTCACCGATGTCCCCGAGCGTTTGGCGCAAGTGGCCGTGTTGATTCAACGCATCGATGTGCCGCAACGCCAAGTCTTGATCGAAGCCCGTATCGTGGAAGCGTCAGACAACTTTGCGACGTCATTGGGTGTGCGCTTGATGACCAACAGTGGTGCCCCGAATCTGAACTTGCCAGCCAGTGGCTTGCAAGGCGCCGATGCTGCCAATGTGGCACTGTCGCTGTTCAACGCCAGCCACAGCCGCCGATTGGGGATAGAACTCTCCGCTTTGGAAGCCGAGGGTTTAGGCCGCGTGGTGGCCAGCCCCAAGCTGGTCACTGCCGATCAATCCAAGGCTGTCATCGAGCAGGGCACCGAGTTGCCCTACCAACTCGCAGGCGCCAACGGCGCGGTGTCCATCGCCTTTCGCAAAGCCAATTTGCGTCTAGAGGTGACCCCTCAAATCACACCCGACGGCAGCATCACCATGAATTTGCAAGTGCACAAAGACAGCGTGGGGCAAAGCACGCCTGCAGGGTTTGCCATTGACACCAAGCATGTCAGCACCCAGGTGCGGGTCGAGGATGGTGGCACGGTGATGATTGGCGGCATTTACGAGACCAACGAAAACAGCAACCGTGCCGGGGTGCCGGGCTTGCGCGAGATGCCCGGTTTCTCTTGGCTGTTTGGCAACCGCACACGCCGCCACAGCAAGCAAGAGTTGTTGATATTCCTAAGCCCTAAAATGCTTCAGCAAGGTGCCCCTGCGCCTTGAGAAAGCATCTATCGTGTTGGCATTGGTAGGCATGCCGGGCAGCGGCAAATCCACAGTTGGCAGACAGCTCGCCCGCAAATTGGGCGTGGGCTTTGTCGACACCGACCAGGTCATTGAATTGCGCATCGGTTGCAGCATCCGGGATTTTTTCGAGCGCAAAGGCGAAGCGGCATTCCGCGACATTGAAGCCCAGGTTCTGGATGACATGACAAAAACGCCCTGCGGCGTCATGGCCACGGGTGGTGGCGCAGTTTTGCGCGAAGCCAACCGCGACTTGCTGCGCGAACGCACCAAGGTGATTTATTTGCGGGTGCAGCCCGATGAGTTGTTTCGCCGACTGCGCCACGACACCCAACGACCTTTACTGCAAGTGGACGACCCCAAGACCAAGTTGGTCAACTTGTTCGAGCAACGCGACCCGTTTTACCAAGTCGCAGCCCACTTCGTCATTGAAACCAGCCGCCCCCGCATTCCCACCATGGTCACCATGATCATGAGCCAACTTGAACTCGCGGGCCTGCTGCCCATGGAGACCCCGACCACATGAGCCTCGTTCCCCACAACCCCCAAGCTGGCCTGGTGCACATTGGCCTGGGCGACCGCAGTTATGACATCCGCATCGCGCCCGGACTCATGGCCAACGCTGATGCTTGGCTAGGTTTGCCCAAATCAGCGGCGGCCCTGATCGTCACCAACGACACCGTTGCCCCGCTGTACCTGGCGCAACTGCAAGCCGCCTTGCAGCCGCACTACGCCAAGCTGCATGTGTGCACACTGCCTGATGGCGAGGCCCACAAAACCTGGGAAAGTTTGCAGCTGATTTTTGACGTGCTGCTGGGCCAAGCGTGTGACCGCAAAACCGTGTTGTTTGCCTTGGGCGGCGGCGTGGTGGGTGACATCACTGGTTTTGCCGCGGCCTGCTACATGCGCGGCGTGCCCTTTGTGCAAGTGCCCACCACCTTGCTGGCGCAAGTCGATTCATCTGTCGGCGGTAAAACAGCCATCAACCACCCGCTGGGCAAAAACATGGTGGGCGCGTTTTACCAACCCGAGCGGGTGCTGTGTGATTTGTCATCCTTGAACACACTGCCCCCGCGCGAACTCAGCGCCGGTTTGGCCGAGGTCATCAAATACGGCCCCATTGCCGACATGGCCTTTCTCGATTGGATCGAGCAGCACTTGAATGACTTGCTGGCGCGGGATCCGCAAGCCTTGGCCCAGGCGGTGCAACGCAGTTGCGAAATCAAAGCCTGGGTGGTCGGGCAAGATGAACGCGAGGGCGGCATCCGCGCCATTTTGAATTTCGGCCACACCTTTGGCCACGCCATCGAAGCCGGTTTGGGTTTTGGTGTCTGGTTGCATGGCGAAGCCGTTGGTTGTGGCATGGTCATGGCCGCCCACTTGTCGCAGCGTTTGGGCTTGGTCGATGCGGCTTTCACCCAGCGCCTGACCGATGTGATTGCCCGCGCTGGCTTGCCCACGGTTGGCCCCGACCTGGGTGCAGAGGCCTACTTGCACCACATGCGGGTAGACAAGAAAGCCGAGGCGGGTGACATTCGATTTGTGCTGATCAACAAGCCAGGCAGTGCGCTGGTGCGCGGCGCGCCTGACGCCTTGGTTGCCGAGGTGATACAGACTTGTTGCCGCTGATGTTGGCCGCCTACGCCTGCGACCCTGCATCCTCGCGCGGCAGGCGCCACCCAGAAGCCGAAGCACCCACACGCAACGCGTTTCAGCGGGACCGCGACCGCATCGTGCACTCCACCGCGTTTCGCCGCTTGGTCTACAAAACCCAGGTGTTCTTGAACCACGAAGGTGATTTGTTTCGCACCCGGCTCACGCACAGTTTGGAAGTGGCGCAACTTGGCCGCTCTTTGGCCCGCGCCTTGGGGCTGCATGAAGACCTGGTGGAAGCCATTGCTTTGGCGCATGACTTGGGGCACACCCCCTTTGGCCATGCGGGCCAAGATGCTTTGAATGAATGCATGACCCCCTATGGCGGCTTCGAGCACAACCTGCAAAGCCTGCGGGTGGTCGATGGCTTGGAAGAGCGCTATCCACAGTTTGATGGTCTGAATTTGTGCTTTGAAACCCGCGAAGGCATTTTGAAACACTGTTCGGTGCGCAATGCGCAAATGTTGGAGGTCTTGGAGCCCGGTGGTGTGGGTGCGCGTTTTTTGCACAAAGGCCAGCCCAGCTTGGAAGCGCAGTTGTGCAACTTGGCCGATGAAATGGCTTACAACGCGCACGACATTGACGATGGTGTGCGCTCCGGGCTCATCACCCTTGAGCAGTTGCAAGCCGTGCCCCTGTTCGAGCACTACCGACAACAAGTGCAAGCAGAATTCAGCCATCTCACGGGCCGTCGTTTGCTGTACGAGAGCATTCGCCGCATGTTGAGCGACCAGGTGTATGACGTGTTGCGCAGCACCCAAGCGGCTTTGCAACACCACGCGCCTGCGTCGGTGAAGGAGGTTCGCAACTTGCCGCCCTTGGTGCAGTTCAGCGCCGACATGAAAGCCCAATCCACCGCGCTGAAAACTTTTTTGCTGCACCAACTCTACCGACACCCTCAGGTGTTGCAAACCACCGAGTGGGCCAAGCAGGTGGTGAGCGAATTGTTCGAGGCCTATGTGGCCGATCCGCAGGCCATGCCCGACAGCCATGCCCAACGCGACAACCTGCCGCGTGCCGTGGCCGATTACATCGCTGGCATGACCGACCGCTTTGCCAGTCGCGAACACACAAGATTGACCGGCAAGACTGCGCCCGTATGAACGACGAACAAGCCATTCAAGACACCCAAGCCTGGCTGCACAAAGCCGTGATTGGCCTGAACCTGTGCCCCTTCGCCAAAGCCGTGGTGGTGAAAAACCAAGTGCGTTATGTGGTGTGCCATGACGCTGACCCCGAAGCCGTGTTGCAGTTGTTGCAAACCGAGTTGAAGCATTTGGCCCACGCCGACCCCGAAGCGGTGGACACCACGCTGCTGATCGCACCCAACTTGTGGCCCGAGTTTCTGGACTTCAACGAGTTCTTGTTCGACTGCGATGCGGTCTTGCAGTCACTCGATTTGGAAGGCGTGCTTCAAATTGCCGACTTTCACCCGCGCTACCAATTTGCTGGTGTGGACGCTGACGACATCAGCAACTTCACCAACCGCGCCCCTTATCCCACGCTGCATTTGCTGCGCGAAGACAGCATCGACAAGGCGGTGGCGGCATTTCCAGAAGCAGCCCATATTTACGAGAAAAACATCCTCACCTTGCAGGCCATGGGGCACGAAGGGTGGGACGCATTGAACTTGCCCAAGGCGGTCGAATGAAAAAAATGCGCGCAGATGCGCCTGTCAAAACCTTGGACTTGGAACTGCGCCCCGGCCAATCCATCGAACTCCTCAAAGCCCTGCACATCCTCACCCGCGAGGGCAAGCTCAACCAAGATTCACGGCGCAAGCTCAAGCAGGTCTATCACCTGTTTCAGTTCATCGAGAAACCCTTGCTAACGATGCTGGCCAACAAAACCGAGGGTCAAAAACTGGTGTTGGCCGACCATGGTGCGGGCAAATCCTATTTGGGTTTCATCATCCACGACTTATTTTTCAAGCCGCAAGAAACGGCACGCGGTCATCCTGTGGGGCAGGTGATGGGCATTGAAACCCGCGCCGACTTGGTGGCTGCATCGCAGCAATTGGCGCAGCAATTGGGTTTTGCAAAAAGCATGACGTTTGTCAATGAAAGCGTCAGCCAAGCCACGCAAGACCAGACCTTGCCCGAGCGTGTGGACATGGTGACGGCGCTTCATGCGTGTGACACCGCCACCGACGACGCCATTGCTTTTGGCCTGGCCAAGCACGCGCAGTACATGGCCTTGGTGCCGTGTTGCCAAGCCGAGGTGGCCAGCCATTTGCGCCAACACAAAGCGCTGAATTTGTCGCGCACACCCCTGGCCGAGTTGTGGCGGCACCCGCTGCACACGCGCGAGATGGGCAGCCAACTCACCAATGTGTTGCGCTGTTTGTATTTGGAAGCCATGGGCTACCAAGTCACCGTGACCGAGCTGGTCGGATGGGAGCACAGCATGAAAAATGAACTCATCTTGGCGCAGTTCACGGGCCAGAAAAAGAAAAGTGCTGCAGACCGCTTGCAAGCTTTGTTGGTCGAGTTTGGCTTGGAAAATTTGAAATCGCGTTTCAGTTTGACAAACTGAATCTTGCTTGGATGCTGAGATGTGCGTTCAGAATGAATGGTCTCAGTCTGTTTCGGCAGCCAAGAGACCTGGCACCACGGCCAACCATTCGGGGTCGGTGACCAGCGGCAAGTCACCCGCCAGAGCTGCTTTGCACATGCGTTGCAGGGTTTCAAAGTGCGGCAACACCGTGCCAGCAAAACGAGCTTGTTGATCGGCGTCGGCAATCAGCACGGTGGGGAAATTTTCAATGTCCAGGTCTTGCAGCAAGTCGTCGTGCGCTTCCACATCGATCCACACAAAACGCGCTTGCGGCATGTCGGCGGCGAGTTGGTTGAACAGCGGTTGGTATTCACGGCAGGTCCCGCACCATTCGGCGCAAAGGCAGAGCACCCAAAGGGCTGGTTTGGCGGTGGCGTTGGGGTGGCTCATGTCGTTCAGATGTTAAGGCACGGTGGGGCGTTAAAAATGGGGGTCAGATTCCAATTGTTTTGGCGTGAATTAATTGGAATCTGACCCCAATGTCGATAACATGCCCGCATGGCCCGCCTGCCCCGCCTCACCCTCCCAGACCACCCGCACCACGTCATCCTGCGGGGCAACAACCGTCAAGACATTTTTCGCGACAGCGCCGACCGCCAACGCATGCTGGGTCTGCTGGAAAACCAGGCCTTGGCGCACCAGGTTGAGGTGCATGCCTATGTGCTGATGAGCAACCACCTGCATTTGCTGGTCACCCCCCGCCTTGAAAAGGGTTTGCCCCTCATGATGCAAGACGTCGGTCGCAGCTATGTGCGGCAGTTCAACCAGCGCCACGGCCGCACCGGCACGCTGTGGGAAGGGCGTTACCGCTCGACGCTGATTCAAACCGAGCGCTATTTTTTGGCCTGCATGGTCTACATCGATCTGAACCCGGTGCGTGCTGGCATGGTGACACAGGCCGCAGATTTTCTTTGGTCCAGCCATGCGCATTACACCGGGACCCGTCAGGACCCTTGGCTCACGCCCCATGCTTTGTACTGGTCGCTGGGCAACACACCCTTCGCCCGTGAACTGGCTTATGCCCAATTGGTTCAGGCCGGCATTGAACAATCACAACAGCACGCGCTCACATCAGCCACGCTCAGCGGCTGGGCTTTGGGCGAGGAAAGCTTTGTTTCAGGTTTGCAGCGACTTACCCCCAGGCGGGTCAGCAAGGCAGCGGCAGGGCGGCCATTCTCATCTGTCCCCAATTAAATAACCAAGTAAAAAATTCAAGAATTAATTGGAATCTGACCCCAATTAATTTCGTTGAAATGGCTGCTGCAGTGCACTATGCTTAGTGCCCTTGATTGAAAAAACGAAGGATGCGCGCCATGCAACAGGCATTTACCGAGGGTTTGTACCAGTCCAACCAAGAGCACGATGCGTGCGGTGTGGGTTTTGTGGCCCACATCAAAGGTAACAAAACCCACGAAATCGTCAGTCAAGCGCTGAAGATTTTGGAGAATCTGGATCACCGTGGCGCAGTCGGTGCCGATGCCTTGATGGGTGATGGCGCAGGCATCTTGATTCAACTGCCGGATGCGCTTTACCGCGAAGACATGGCGCAGCAAGGCGTGCATCTGCCAGCTTTTGGTGAATACGGTGTGGGCATGGTTTTTTTGCCGAAAGAAAACGCTTCGCGTCTGGCTTGCGAGCAAGAGCTCGAGCGCGCCATCCGCGCCGAGGGCCAAGTGCTGTTGGGCTGGCGGGATGTGCCAGTGAACAAAGACATGCCGATGTCTCCCACGGTGCGGGCCAAAGAACCGCTGATTCGTCAGGTGTTCATTGGTCGCGGCAACGATGTCATCGTGCAAGACGCTTTGGAGCGCAAGTTGTATGTGATTCGCAAAACCGCCAGTGCCGCCATCCAACACCTGAACCTGAAGCACGGCAAAGAGTATTACGTGCCCAGCATGTCGAGTCGCACCGTCATCTACAAAGGCCTGTTGTTGGCCGACCAGGTCGGCACCTATTTCAAAGACTTGCAAGACACGCGCTGCACCTCGGCACTGGGTTTGGTGCACCAGCGTTTCTCCACCAACACCTTTCCCGAGTGGCCACTGGCCCACCCTTACCGCTATGTGGCGCACAACGGTGAAATCAACACGGTCAAGGGCAACTACAACTGGATGAAAGCGCGTGAAGGCGTGATGTCTTCAGCTGTGCTGGGCGCAGACTTGCAAAAGCTCTACCCCATCAGCTTCGCGGATCAATCCGACACGGCCACCTTCGACAACTGCCTCGAGTTGCTCACCATGGCGGGCTACCCACTGAGCCAAGCGGTGATGATGATGATTCCAGAGCCCTGGGAAAACCACAACACCATGGACCCGCGTCGCCGTGCGTTCTATGAATACCACGCCGCCATGCTCGAACCTTGGGATGGCCCTGCGTCCATCGTGTTCACCGATGGCCGACAAATCGGCGCCACCCTCGACCGCAACGGCTTGCGCCCTTCGCGCTATTGCATCACCGACGACGACATGGTGATCATGGGTTCCGAGTCCGGGGTCTTGCCCGTGCCCGAAAGCAAGATCGTGCGCAAGTGGCGCTTGCAGCCCGGCAAGATGTTCTTGATCGACCTTGAGCAAGGCCGCATGATCGACGATGAAGAATTGAAATCCGGCTTGGCCAACAGCAAGCCCTACAAACAATGGATTGAAAACCTGCGCATCCGTTTGGACGATGTGGCCGAGCATCCAGTGGGCTCGCCCGAGCGCAGCGATATTTCCTTGTTAGACCGCCAACAAGCCTTTGGTTACACCCAAGAAGATTTCAAATTCCTGATGGCCCCGATGGCGGCCAACGGCGAAGAAGCGTTGGGTTCGATGGGCAACGACAGCCCCTTGGCTGTGCTCTCCGACAAAAACAAACCGCTCTACAACTACTTCAAACAGTTGTTTGCGCAAGTGACCAACCCGCCAATCGACCCGATCCGCGAAGCCATCGTCATGTCTTTGGTGTCTTTTGTGGGCCCCAAACCCAACCTGCTCGACATCAACCAGGTCAATCCACCGATGCGTTTGGAAGTCAGCCAGCCGGTGCTGGATTTCCAAGACATGGCCAAGTTGCGCCACATCGAAAGCATGACCAACGGCAAGTTCAAGAGCGCCACCTTGGACATCACCTATCCCTTGTCTTGGGGTCATGAAGGTGTGGAGGCCAAGCTTGCGTCTTTATGCGCTGAGGCCGTGGACCACATCAAGAGCGGCCACAACATCCTGATCATCAGCGACCGCGCCATCACTGCCACCCAAGTGGCCATCCCTGCTTTGTTGGCTTTGTCGGCTATCCATCAACATCTGGTGAAAGAAGGCTTGCGCACCACCGCCGGTTTGGTGGTGGAAACCGGCAGCGCCCGCGAAGTACACCACTTCGCCGTGTTGGCTGGTTATGGCGCAGAAGCCGTGCACCCGTATTTGGCGATGGAGTCTTTGGCGGCGATGCACGCCGAGTTGCCCGGCGATTTGTCGGCGGACAAAGCCATCTACAACTACGTTAAAGCGATTGGCAAAGGCCTGTCAAAAATCATGTCCAAGATGGGCGTGTCCACCTACATGTCGTATTGCGGTGCGCAGTTGTTTGAAGCCATCGGCTTGAACAGCGAAACCATTTCCAAGTACTTCACCGGCACGCCCACCCGAGTCGAAGGCATTGGTATTTTTGACATTGCCGAAGAAGCCATTCGCACCCACACCAGTGCCTTCAGCGACGACCCGCTGTTGGCGCAGATGCTCGACGCTGGCGGCGAATACGCTTGGCGCAACCGTGGTGAAGACCACATGTGGACGCCTGACGCGATTGCCAAGTTGCAGCACAGCACCCGTGCCAACAACTTCAGCACCTACAAAGAGTACGCGCAAATCATCAACGACCAAAGCCGTCGCCACATGACTTTGCGTGGCTTGTTCGAATTCAAAATCGATCCGAGCAAAGCCATTCCCCTCGACCAAGTCGAGCCCGCCACTGAAATCGTCAAACGCTTTGCCACCGGGGCCATGTCGCTGGGCTCCATTTCCACTGAAGCGCATGCCACCTTGGCCGTGGCCA
>JBIIPF010000151.1:0-4670 GCA_044342755.1 Limnohabitans sp.
GTAGCGGCGCGACAGTGCGCTGCCGCGGGCGTGGAAATCATCGGGCACTGCACGCGCCCATTGCACCGCGATGTCGTTGGGAAGGTGCGCATTGGTGCCACGCACCCAAGCATTCAAATCGCGCTCGACGGAGGTGTCGAAATGCACCACTTGGCGCAAGCCATGCACGCCCGAATCGGTGCGGCCCGCGCACAAAGTGCTGACCTTGTGACCGGCCAATTCGAGCAGGGCTTTTTCGAGCTTGTCTTGAACCGTGAGACCCGAAGCTTGGCTTTGCCAGCCTTCGTAGGCGCAGCCCAAATAGCTCAGGCCCAGCGCCAAACGCATGCCGCTCAAGCCCGTTCGGTCAGCCAGCGCATGGCGCGGTCGCGGGTTTCACCGTGGGTTTGATCGGCCACTTCTTGCGCCAGCGCGCGGCCGGTTTGCTTTTGACCCAGTTTCCAGAGTTCATCAGCCAATTCCAAGCGAACCTTGAAGGGGTCTTCACCCATCGGGGCGTTGTCCTGCATGGCCATGTGCGGCGCACGACTGCTGCTGGTGGGTTGAATCACTTGAAATGGCGCTGCGTTGCTGTGGTTTGGCGAAGCCGTTGGGGAGGGGGTTGCAGAAGGCGTGGTTGGTGGCAAGTTGCCATGCGCAGGGTGCTGAGGCAAGTCCAAATCAAAGTCTAAGTTCAAACCAGCATTGCCTTGGGCGCTTGGCTCCTGCATGAAGTCCATCTCATTGGCTTCATCTTCTTGGCGTGCTTTTGCAGATGACCGGCGTTCACGCATCAAGGAGAAAGCCACCAACGCAGCGGCCAACAAAGCCAGGGCGCCAATCAGCTCGAAAGCATGACGCTTGACCCAGACCATGGCTGATTGATATTGGGCCTCAAAGCCACTGAAATCAAGGCCCGTGCCTTCTTCTGCATTGGATGCAGCTTTTGAAATGGCTTCAAGTTCGCTGGCATTTTTAGCCAACTCTTCATTGCGCTTGGCGGTCTGCTCAGCTTCGAGTTGTTTGCTGACCTGATCAGCATCCATCGTTCCAGGTTTGCTGAGTGTCAACTGATCGCTGGGAGCGGGGCTGTTGGAATTGACTTGGGGGGTGACATTGCCGCTGGCTTCACGTTGGTTAGTGTCCGCCAATTTGGTGCCAGGCGCGGCACTGGCCAACTGGGCGCGGTAAGCATCGAAATCTTGGGCTTGCAAGCGAATGCTTCGTCGTGCTTCTTGGCGGTCGACTTGGCTGGCTTCTTCCGGCGTGGGCAGGGTGACCAAGACACCGGCTTTCAGGCGGTTGACGTTGTTGTTGACGAAAGCCTTGGGGTTGTTGCGCAACATGGTGACCAGCAATTGGTCGAGCGATACGCTGTCGGTGTCGGTGGCCAGTATCAAGCCACTGGCGGTGTCGCCACGCTGCACCTCTATGCTTTTACCCGCTTCGGGCAAAGCCGTGTCTGCTTCGCTGCGTTTGGCCACTGGCGCAGGGTCTTTGGGCAGCGGGGCAGGCCGGGGTGCATTGATTGCTGGTGCAGGCGCAGGTTCAGCCGCCACCAAGCCTTTGGGTGTGTTGTTCAGTGTGCCACTGAGGGGGAAGCCAATGTTGCGAAAAGACCGACCGGTGGCCCAGCGGAACTCGAGCAGGACATCGACATAAGGTGAGACCAAGGGCTCGGTGCCCAGCATTTGCAGCACGTACACATCCTCACTGCGCTTGGTCAATGTGAGTGTGATGTTCTCCAAGCCCGCAACACGATTGATTTTGGCGGTTTGATAGACGGTTTCATCGGCCAGCACAGCTTGAAAATCTTGGGCTTCTTGCGCCGTCAAATCACTGATTTGCACTTCCAACTTGAGGGGTTGACCCAATTGCGATTGCAGCGAAGGTTGGCCCAGTTGCAAGGCTTGTGCATTGGCAGTTAACAAAAATGCCAAAGCCATCACAACGCCGCGCAAGGGTGATTTTGGAGTGTTCAAGTGAAGCATAAAGAATGATTCTCGTGCTATTTATGAAGCCTTCATCATAATCTACTTTAACTTCGCGAGCCAAGTGATTAATGCTGTTTTTTATGAATCCAACAAAATTTGCAACATCCGGCGCAATGGCTCGGCCGCACCCCACAACAATTGGTCGCCAATCGTGAAGGCGCCCAGGTAGTCGGGGCCGAAATTCAGCTTGCGCAAACGGCCCACAGGGATGGTCATGGTGCCAGTGACGGCCACGGGCGTCAGGTGCTGCATGGTGGCTTCGCGGTTGTTGGGCACCAATTTCACCCATTCGTTGTCCGCCGCGATCATGGCTTCAATGTCTGCCAATGGCACGTCTTTTTTGAGCTTGAAGGTCAGGGCTTGGCTGTGACAGCGCATGGCACCAACACGCACACAGAAGCCGTCCACCGGCACCGCTGGGCTGCCAAATCCTTCGCCTTGGCCCAAGATTTTGTTGGTCTCGGCCATGCCTTTCCACTCTTCACGGCTCATGCCCCAAAAATCGTCGCCAGCTTGTTTGCCTGCGCCCAGGTCTTTGTCAATCCAGGGGATGAGTGAGCCGCCCAAGGGCACGCCAAAGTTGG
This sequence comes from Limnohabitans sp., assembly GCA_044342755.1. Lineage (GTDB taxonomy): Bacteria > Pseudomonadota > Gammaproteobacteria > Burkholderiales > Burkholderiaceae_C > Limnohabitans. The sequence goes on from JBIIPF010000151.1 coordinate 2,558, forward strand.
CGGTTTCTGAAGCGGAGAGTCCACGCTGCTTGGCAATCACCTTGCGGTCGATCTCCAAAATGGCGCTTTTCGGGTCGTCCAACAAAGACTTCACCTCGGCGTACAGCGTCCCATATTGGGTCATTAATTCGCGCATGTGGGCTGCGCCGCCGCCGGAAGCGGCTTGGTAAGTTTGGGTGCTCATCCATTCCACCAGACCGGCTTTGTACAAAGCACCCACGCCCATCAACATGCAGCTGACGGTGCAGTTGCCGCCCACCCAGTTGTTGCCGCCTTGGGCCAAAGCGTTTTTGATCACGGGCAAGTTGACCGGGTCGAGGATGATGACCGCGTCGTCTTTCATGCGCAAGGTGGATGCCGCGTCAATCCAGTGGCCGTTCCAGCCAGCAGCGCGCAACTTGGGGAACACCTCGGAGGTGTAGTCGCCGCCTTGGCAAGTGATGATGATGTCGCAGGCCTTCAAGGCGTCGATGTTGTGGGCATCCAGCAGCTTGGTTTCGTTTTTCGCCATCGCAGGCGCAGCGCCACCGGTGTTGGAGGTGGAGAAGAAGACGGGCTCAATGCGTGCGAAGTCGTTTTCAGTTTGCATGCGGTCCATCAGGACTGAACCGACCATGCCTCGCCAACCGACCAAACCAACGCGATTTCCTATTTTTTTCATTTTTTGCCCTTTCAATCAATGTGTTCTTGACCCCCGGCTCGTCTGGCCGGGGAGGGCACGACGAACCTGAGCTGTTCAGCCCTTGGTGGTCGTTGTGATGGTGATAACGTGCGCCGCATCAGCAGCAGCTTGAGAGGCTTTCGCTGTTGACAGGGGGAGATGGGCGCGTTTCATGGGTGTGCATTCTAGCGGGTCAGGCAGGGCTTTGACTCAAGTGCGTAGCGCATTGACCACCGCATCGCCCATTTGCGCCGTGCCCACCTTGGTGGTGCCTTCGCTGTAGATGTCGCCGGTGCGCAGGCCTTGGGCCAGTACTTTTTTCACCGCGTCTTCAATGCGCACCGCTGCCGCTTCTTGGCCGAGGCTGAAGCGCAGCATCATGGCGGCACTCAGGATGGTGGCCAGCGGGTTGGCCACGCCTTTGCCGGCGATGTCGGGGGCGCTGCCGTGGCTGGGCTCGTACAAACCTTGGTTGCTTGAATTGAGCGAGGCTGATGGCAGCATGCCGATCGAGCCGGTCAACATCGAGGCTTCATCCGAGAGGATGTCGCCAAACATATTGCCGGTGACCACCACGTCAAAGCGTTTGGGTTCTTTCACCAACTGCATGGCGGCGTTGTCGACATACATGTGGTCCAACGCCACATCGGGGTAGTCTTTGTGCACCTCGGTGACGATGTCTTTCCAAAACTGGAAGGTTTCCAGCACATTGGCTTTGTCCACACTGGTCACGCGCTTGCTGCGTTTGCGCGCGGCTTCAAAGGCCACGCGGGCGATGCGTTCCACCTCGGGGCGGCTGTAGCGCATGGTGTCAAAGGCTTCGTCGGCACCGGCAAACGCACCATCGGGCGACACGCGCCGTCCACGCGGTTGGCCAAAGTAAATGTCCCCGGTCAGCTCGCGGATGATGAGGATGTCCAAACCCGCCACCAACTCGGGCTTCAAGCTGGACGCATTCACCAGCTCTTTGTAGCAAATGGCTGGGCGGAAATTGGCGAACAAGCCCAAGTTTTTGCGCAAACCCAAAATGGCTTGCTCGGGGCGCAATGGGCGGTCCAAGGTGTCGTATTTCCAATCACCAACCGCACCAAACAAAATCGCGTCGGCATCTTTGGCCAGCTTCAAGGTGCTTTCTGGCAGGGGGTGACCGTGGGCGTCGTAAGCGGCACCGCCCACCAAGGCGGTTTCCATCTCAAACTTCAGATCCAGCGCATGCAAAACCTTGAGGGCCTCCGCAACGATTTCGGTGCCAATGCCATCACCTGGCAGAACTGCGATTTTCATGGGAGCTTTCTAGGAAAAGAATTACATCGTGTGGGCCAACCAAGGCTTGGTGGCCAAACGCTCGGCTTCAAAGGCTTTGATTTTGTCGGACTGGCGCAAGGTCAGGCCAATGTCATCGAAGCCATTGAGCAAGCAGTATTTGCGAAAGGCTTGCACTTCAAAAGGAAT
>JBIIPF010000152.1:0-4648 GCA_044342755.1 Limnohabitans sp.
GCAACCGATGGCCACAGTCACATAGCTGCGGTGGTCGTTTTGCAGCGAAGGCAGCCACTCGTGGAGAAAACCAGCAATTTGCAGTTCCATGGCCTTCACTTGTTCATGTGATTTCAACCAATCAGCCACGGCCTGGTCGCGCCCGGTTTGGGGACGCAACTCGGTTTCGTAGTGCGGGTTGGGCAGCATGCGCACATCGAACACAAAGTCGGCATGCACCGGAATGCCGCGTTTGAACGCAAAGGATTCAAACATCAGCGTCAACTGCGCGCTGGGTGCCGACACCAAGGCATGGATGTAACTTTGCAGCTTGGAGGCGCGCAGCAAACTGGTGTCGATGATGTGGGATTCTTCGCGCAAATCAGCTAGCAACTGGCGTTCAAGTTCAATGGCGGCCACCAAGTCGCGCGCTGAATGCGCGCCCTCTGGCGAGCTGTGCGAGAGCGGGTGGTTGCGCCGTGTTTCGGAGAAGCGGTGCACCAAGGTGTCGGTGTTGGCATCCAAAAAAAGCAAGCGCACATGCACATCTTGGGCTCGCAATTGCGCCAACTGGGCGGGCACCAAATGCAAAGCGTTGGCACTGCGCACGTCCATGGCGATGGCCACTTTGGCCTCTTCCTTTTGGTCTTCCAACTGCACGAAGGGCAGCAGCAATTCAGGCGGCAAGTTGTCTACGCAGTAATAGCCAGCGTCCTCCAACGCGTGGATGGCGATGGATTTCCCCGAACCGGCCATGCCGGTGATGAGCACGAGTTCGCGCTTCATGCCTTGCTGCCCTTGGCTTTGGACTTGGGTGCAGCCACAGCCATGCTGGTGAGCATTTCGCGGGCATGGGCATGGGTGGTGTCGGAGAGGCGTTCGCCGCCCAACATGCGGGCGATTTCACTCACACGCTGCTCGCCTTGCACCTCGTGCACGGCGCTGAAACTGCCGGTCTTGTCGCTTTGTTTGGACACCACCCAGTGGTGATCCGCACAAGCGGCCACTTGAGGCAAGTGCGTCACGGCCAGCACTTGACGGTCGCGCCCCAGTTGTTTCATCAGGCGGCCCACGGTTTCGGCCACAGCACCGCCCACGCCCGAGTCCACTTCGTCAAAGATGAGGGTTTGGGCTTCACCCAACTGGCTGGTGGTGACCGCAATGGCCAACGCAATGCGCGACAACTCGCCGCCCGAGGCCACTTTGCCCACCGGACGTGGCGTGCTGCCCGCATGACCGGCCACCAAAAACTGCACCTCTTCCAGGCCATGGCTGGCAGGTTCTGCAAGGGCTTCCAACGCCACCTCAAAACGCCCGCCTTGCATCCCCAGCGCCTGCATGGCTTGGGTGATGCTGGCGGCCAACTTGGGTGCGGCCAAGGCCCGTGCCTTGCCCAGCTTGCGGGCTTCGGCCATGAAGGCCTTGTGCGCGGCTTGCTCGGTGGTTTCGAGGGCGGCCAAATCAGCGGCAGCGTCCAAGCGTTGCAACTCGGTTTGCCAACTGGCGTAGAGCTCGGGCAATTCCACCGGCGTGCGTTTGTAGCGGCGCGCCAAGGACACCCACAAACTCAGGCGGGCATCCAAATCGGCCAGGCCTTGGGGGTCGAGGTCGGCGCGGCGCAACCAAGCTTGTACGCTGTGCGCCACATCCTCGGCTTGTGCCAGCGCAGAGGCCAATTGATCGGCCAGCGCTTGGAATTCGGGTTCGATGCCCGCTTGATCCAGCAAGGCGTTTTGCGCTTGTACCAAGGTGACGGTGGCACCCGTGTTGTCGTCTTGCAAGCTGTGCAAGGCGGCTTGGGCGGCGTCCATCAAGGACTGGGCATTGGACAAGCGGCTGTGCTGAGCGTTGAGTTCTTCCCATTCGTTGGCCTGCGGCGAGAGCTTGTCCACCTCACTGATTTGCCAACTCAGGCGTTCGCGTTCTTGCTGCAAATGGTCTTGCGCCAAACGCGCGTTGGCCAAGGTTTGCTGGGCTTGTCGCCACGTGGACCAAAGCAGGTTCAAGGTTTGCGGGTCCAGCCCGGCGTAGGCGTCGAGCAAGCCGCGCACGGCGGCAGGGCGGGTGAGGCTTTGCCAAGCGTGTTGGCCGTGGATGTCCACCAAGCTGTCGCCAATTTCGCGCAACTGGGTGGCGGTGGCGGCGCTGCCATTGATCCATGCGCGGCTTTTGCCTTGCGCGTCGATGCTGCGCTTCAAGAGCAGTTCGTCTTGGGCTTCAAAGCCGTTGTCGTCCAGCCAGGTTTGCAGGCTGGGGTTCAAGCCAAATTCGGCGGAAATTTCGGTGCGGCTGGCGCCTTCACGCACCACGCTGGCATCAGCGCGAGCGCCCAGCACCAGTTGCAAGGCATCTACCAAAATAGATTTGCCCGCGCCTGTTTCGCCGCTGAGCACGCCAAAACCAGCGCTGAAATCCAAATCCAGTTGCCGCACGATGACAAAGTCGCGCAGGCTGATGCGTTGCAAACTCATGAGCCACCCTCGTTCCAATGCAGTTTTTGACGCAGGGTATCAAAGTAACTCCAGCCACGGGGGTGGAGAAACACCGCATGGTGTGGTGATTTGCGCACCTTCACCTGGTCTCCAATCAACAGGGAAGACAAAGACTGCATGTCGAAATTGGCGCTGGCGTCGCGCCCAGCCACCAGTTCAATGACGATTTCAGCCGGGTCTGCCAACACAAGCGGGCGATTCGACAAGGTGTGCGGGGCGATGGGCACCATCACCAAGCCGGCCAAAGACGGCTGCAGCATGGGGCCACCGGCAGACAAGGCGTAGGCCGTGGAGCCGGTGGGTGTGGCAATGATCAAACCGTCGGCGCGTTGGTTGGCCACGAAATGCCCATCCACCGACACCCGCAACTCCACCATGCCCGAGGTGGCACCACGGTTGACCACCACGTCGTTCAAGGCCAACGCGTCAAACACGCACTCGGTGCCGCGCCAGACTTGGCCGTGCATCAGCACCCGGTGGTCTTCTTCATACGCGCCGTGCAACATGGGCTGCAACGTGGCTTCAATTTGGTCCAAGGCGATGTCGGTGATGAAGCCCAAGCGACCTTGGTTGATGCCAATCAGCGGCACGCCGTGCGGTGCCAGTTGGCGCCCAAAGCCGAGCATGGTGCCGTCGCCGCCCAAAACCAGGGCCAGGTTGCAGTGTTGCGCGATACCTGCCACATCCAGCGTGGCCAAATCCTGAAAGCCCGCATGTTTCGCTGTTTCTTGCTCAATCGTCACTTGGCAACCTTGCTGGCGCAAAAAATCCGCCAGCGATTTCAAAATGGCGGCTGTATGCGGGGTGCTGCTGGGGCTGTGACCAATGGTGTGGTGCTTGCCAATCAGGGCGATATGCTGAAACGTCGGGTTCATGGGCAAATTACATCATTAAAATCGGTCGAAAGGATGACCATGCTGGATGACCGTGCCAAGTTGTTGTTGAAGACCCTGGTCGAGCGCTACATCGCCGACGGTCAGCCTGTGGGGTCGCGCACGTTGTCGCGTGCCAATGGGATCGAGCTGTCACCGGCCACCGTGCGCAATGTCATGGCCGACCTCGAAGAGCTGGGTTTGATTGTCAGCCCCCACACTTCAGCCGGGCGCATCCCCACCCCCAAGGGCTACCGCCTCTTTGTGGACACCATGCTCAGCGTCAACCGCGAGCAACTCCATGCCCCCAGTCTGGCCCCCGAGCAACCCCAAAAAGTGATTGCCAGCGCCGCCAACCTGCTGTCCAACCTGTCGAATTTTGTGGGGGTGGTCATGGCGCCGCGCCGTGGCTCGGTGTTTCGGCACATCGAGTTTTTGCGTTTGTCTGAAAAACGCGTGCTGGTCATCATCGTTTCGCCCGATGGCGATGTGCAAAACCGGGTCATCTTCACCGACACCGACATCAACCAGTCCCAGCTCATCGAAGCGTCCAATTACCTGAACACGCATTTTGTGGGCATGGGCATCGAGCAGGTGCGCGAGCGTTTGCAACGCGAGGTGGACAGCCTGCGCAGTGAAATCGCCGCGCTCATGCAAGCGGCGGTGCAAGTCAGCTCCGAAGCCATGAGCCAGTCGCAAGACGAGGTGGTCATCAGTGGCGAGCGCAATTTGCTCTCGGTCTCCGATTTCTCCAGCGACATGGGGCAACTGCGCCGCGCTTTCGATTTGTTCGAGCAAAAAGCGCAACTCATGCGCTTGCTCGATATGTCATCGCAAGCCGAAGGGGTGCGCATCTACATTGGCGGCGAAAGCCACATCGTGCCGTTTGAAGAGTTGTCCGTGGTCAGTGCCAATTACGAGGTAGACGGCCAAGTGGTGGGCACTTTGGGCGTCATTGGTCCGACCCGCATGCCCTATGACCGCATGATTCAAATTGTGGACATCACCGCCAAGTTGGTGAGCAATGCGCTGAGCCACAAATAACGGGCTGGCGGAAAAGCCAGAGCTGGCTATTTTTTCAACTGAGGCTTGATGTGCAGCCAAGCAGAGCGTGCCAAGGCAGACAACACAGCCGACAAGAACCCCAAAAAAGCAGACAACAGCAGCACCAAGCCTGCGTGCAGACCCACGGGACTTGCAGGCGCGTTGATGGGGGCGGCCAAACTGGCTGGCTTGGTTTGCGTTGCACTCAAGCCTGTTTCCAGGTTCATCAATTGCGCTCGCAATTCTTTGACCTCGTTGTCT
>JBIIPF010000153.1:0-4633 GCA_044342755.1 Limnohabitans sp.
TGGCGTTTTACGGCCTGCGCGGCAAGCAGCGCAGTGTCCACAACACCTATTTCACCCTGCCGGTGTTGTTCGCCATGCTGGCCAACCACGAGGGCTTGTTGGTCAGCCACCCGCAGCGCTGGATCTTGTTGTTTTTGATGATGTTGGCCGGTGCCAGCATCCGCCAGTTTTTTGTGCAAAAGCATGCGTGGCGTTTGGGTAGAAGTCCCCATCCCTGGCCCTATGCCGCGTTCGGTGCGGTCATCATCATCAGCCTGATCGTGGCCCTGCGCCCCGCGCCTGCCAGCGCCGATGTCAGCAGCGCAGCGGTCAGCTTTGAGGAGGTGCAGGCCATCGTCAACCAGCGCTGCATCAGCTGCCACGGCGACCAAGTGCAAATGAAAAACCTGCGATTGGATTCAGCCGAACAGATTCGCGTCAACGCGCAAAACATCTACCAACAGGTGGTGGTGCTGAAACAAATGCCGATGAACAACGCCACGGGGCTCACGGAGCCGGAGCGTCAAGCGCTGGGACGCTGGTTTCTGGCGGCCTCGACGCCTTGATTTTTTTCTCGTAGGCCTGCAAACGTTTTTCCCGCTGGGCTAAATACACTTGGTATTCCAGCTGCATTTTTTGCATGTGTTGGTCTTGTTGCTCTTTGACCATGTTGTCATAGCGAAGTTGTTGCCGCGTGTTGCTCAGGGCTTGGGACCACATCGCGTCAAAGCCTTTGTTAAGGCCGCGCCACAAGAGCATGGCCAACGCTACCGGAAAAAACACCACCGCAGCGGCGTACACCCACATTTCTTCCGGGTTGGACGCGGTTTCTTTCAACTGTTTGGCAATTTCATCGGCGGTCATGGATTGCTTTTCAAAGTGAGACCTCTAGGGAATCGACCGCAAAACAACAGACTTGAGTCCCTGCGTAAACTTTCGACATGAACACCCTCATCTCCCCCCATCAGCAGCCAAGTGATTTTTTGCGCCAACTCTTTGCCGCAGCCGTGGCGCGTGCCCAACCGCTCTTGAACCTGCCGGCCGTGTTGCCCGCTGTGCCGCGCGGTCGCACCGTGGTCATTGGGGCGGGCAAAGCCGCGGGCGCCATGGCGCAGGCTCTGGAGCAACTGTGGCCTGCCGATGCGCCGATGGCGGGCGTGGTCGTCACCCGCTACCACCACACGCCGCCGCGGCCAGCCGGTCTGGCGCAACGCATCGAGGTGTTGGAAGCCGCCCACCCGGTGCCCGACGCCGCAGGTGTGCAAGCTGCCGAGCGCATTCTGGCGCTGGTGCAAGGCTTGCAGCCTGACGACCTGGTGATTTGCCTCATCTCTGGCGGCGGCTCGGCGCTGCTGACCCTGCCCGCCGAAGGTTTGAGCCTGGCTGACAAGCAGCACATCAACCGGGCGCTGTTGGAAAGTGGTGCCAACATCACTGAAATGAACACGGTGCGCAAGCATTTGTCGCGCATCAAAGGCGGGCGCTTGGCGGCGGCTTGCCATCCCGCCCAGGTGGTGACCCTGACCATCAGCGATGTCCCCGGCGATGACCCGGCCATCATTGCCAGCGGCCCCACGGTGGCGGACGCCAGCACCTGCGCCCAAGCCTTGGCCATTTTGGAGCGCTACCGCATTGAACTACCAGACAGCGTGAAAGCGGCCCTGCACTCGGGTGCCTTGGAAACACCCAAGCCCAAAGACGCGGTGTTTGCAGGCCACCAGGTGCGCATGATGGCCACGCCGCAGCAGTCGCTGCAAGCCGCCGCCGATGTGGCGCAAGCGGCAGGGCTGAACGTCTACATCTTGTCGGATGAAATGGAAGGTGAATCCCGCGAGGTGGGCAAGGTGCATGCCGCATTGGCGCGAGCTGCGGCGCAAGGCCATGGACCGTTTCAAAAGCCCTGCGTGATTTTGAGCGGCGGCGAAACCACGGTCACGGTGCGCCCACAAGCGCCGGGGGCGCCACGCGGCAAAGGCGGGCGGGCAGGGGAGTTTTGTTTGGGGCTGGCGGTGGGCTTGCAAGGGGCCAGCGGCGTGTGGGGCTTGGCCGCAGACACCGATGGCATTGACGGCGTGGAGGACAACGCCGGTGCCGTGGTGACCCCAGACACCCTAGAGCGAGCAGACCATTCAGGTTTGAAACCGTCTGCGTTTTTAGACCGCAACGACAGCTATCGGTTTTTTGAAGCCTTGGATGATTTGGTGGTGACCGGCCCGACCCACACCAACGTGAACGACTTCAGGGCCTTGCTGGTGCTTTAGAGCAATTTCACCAGGGTGGCCATCACGCCGATGGCCAACACCATCAGGCTGCCCAGCTTGATGACCATGCGTTGCTCTAGCAGCATGAGGTTGTGGTTGGTGGTGATTTCCAAATGCTGGATGTCTTTGCGAAGACTGGTCTCCATGAGTTGCATGTCTTTGCGAATGCCAGCTTCCATTTGCTGCATTTCAGTGCGCACGTTCTGGAATTCTTGCGCCATTTCATTGCGCACGTTCTGAAATTCTTGCTGCACTTCCTTGCGGAAGTTTTGAAACTCTTGCGCCATTTCATTGCGCACGTTCTGGAATTCTTGCTGCACTTCCTTGCGGAAGTTTTGAAATTCTTGCCGCACGTTCTGAAATTCTTGCGCCATTTCATTGCGCACGTTCTGGAATTCTTGCTGCACTTCCTTGCGGAAGTTTTGAAATTCTTGCCGCACGTTCTGAAATTCTTGCGCCATTTCATTGCGCACGTTCTGAAATTCTTGCTGTACCCCTTCTTGCATGGCCTGAAACCCGTGCTTGGTGGCCAGATCGCTTTGCGTGACATCTTGCTTGGTGGCCAAGTTTTGCATATTCACATGCAGCACATCAGCCATGGCGAAAGCTTGAACCTCGGCCAACTGCGGCTCCATGCCGGCGGCTTTGAGCCGATTGGCATAGGACAGGGAGTCGAAGTGGAGGGCATTCATGGTGGCGAAAGTTTAAAACCAAGTCCATACCCTTGCAATGTGATCTATGCACCCGGTCTGCCGTTGACCACCACTTTGTCCACCAAGCGGTCGTCACCCAACACAACCATGGCGAAGAGTTGCTCGTCTAAGGAATCGGCCGCGGCGGTGCGCCGCGCCAGAAGTGGCGTGGCTTGCGGGTTCAGCACCACAAAATCGGCTTCGCAGCCCACCGCCAAATTGCCACACACACCGGCCAAGCCCAGGGCTTTCGCCGCGCCGGCGGTGTGCAACCACCACAGGTGCTGGGCATTCAGCGAATGGCCATCGCGCCCGACGCTTTGACGGCCGACGGTGTAGGCCGCGTGCATGGTGTGAAAGGGGCTGAAGCTGGTGCCGCCACCCACATCGCTGGCCAAGCCGTGCAACACGCGGTGGGCTTGTGCATCTTGAAAATGGAAAAAACCGCTGTCCAAAAACAAATTGCTGGTCGGGCACACGGCGGCGGCGGCCCCGCGTTCGGCCATCAGGTCGCGGTCGCTGGCATCCAGATGCAAGCAGTGTGCATACACCGATCGCTCACGCAGCAAGCCGACGTTTTCGTACACATCCAAATAGCTGCGTGCTTGCGGAAACAACTCGGCCACCCAACGGATTTCGTCGGCATTTTCAGCCACATGGGTTTGCACCCAGACGCTGGCGTGTTGCTGCGCCAACGTGCCAGCGCCGTGCAGTTGTTCGGGGCTGGAGGTGGGCGCAAAACGCGGCGTGATGGCATAGCCCAAGCGGTCCACGCCATGCCATTTGTGGATGAGGCTTTCGGTTTCATACAAACTCACGGCAGCACTTTGGTCGCGCAAACCATCGGGGCTGTGGCGGTCTTGCAGCACGCGTCCGCCGATCATGCGCAGCTCACGCCGTTGGGCCTCTTCAAAAAAAGCATCGACGGAGGCGACATGCGCGGTGGCGAAGGTGAGCGCGGTGGTCACACCGTGTCGCATGAGTTCATTGAAATAAAACTGCGCCACTTCACGCGCATGGACTGGATCGGCGAAACGCGTTTCTTGCGGAAAGGTGTAGTGGTTCAACCAAGGCAGCAAACCATCAGCGGGCGAGGCGATGACGTCGGTTTGCGCATAGTGAATGTGCATGTCGACAAAGCCCGGTGCCAGCCAACGACCGCGCCAATCGGTGCAAGGCACCTGGGCATGGGCCGCGTTCAACAAGGCATAGGGGCCGATGGCGCTGATGCGGGCCACGCCATCCTCACCCCGTTCGGTGACCAACAAGCCATCGGCTTCAAATTGAATCTGGTCGCTGTCACCATCAGGAAACCACAGCAGGCTGGCGCGGTAAGCCTGCTGCGTCGTCAGGCCGGGTTCGGGGTGTTTGTTCATCGGTTCAGGGTTCAATTCAAAAAATCATGCAAGCCACACATTGAGGCGTTTTAAACCGGCTTGGTGTGCAGCGCCATCAACACACGCTCGGGCGTGGCGGGTGCGTCAAGTTGCACTGGCGCGTTGCCGCCTAGGCACTGGCCCACGGCATCGCGCAAGGCCTCGAACACACTGATGCCCAGCATGAACGGCGGCTCGCCCACCGCCTTGCTGCCACCGATGTTGTCTTCGCGGTTGGCCTCGGGCCACAGCTGGATGTTGAAGTGCTGTGGGATGTCGGCAGCGGTGGGGATTTTGTAGGTGCTCGCGCCGCGTGTCAGCAGCT
>JBIIPF010000154.1:0-4596 GCA_044342755.1 Limnohabitans sp.
GCGCCGACACATACTCAGTCCGCTGCATGGTGTGCCCATTGCCTTGAAAGACCTTTGTTACACCAAAGACATCGTCACGGCCGCGGGCATGCCGATGATGCGCGATTTCAAACCCAGCTACGACGGCACCGTGGTCAAGCGCTTGCGCGAGGCAGGCACCGTGTTGCTGGGCAAACTCACCATGACTGAAGCGGCCTTTGCCGATCACCATCCTGATGTGCCGCCACCCATCAACCCCTGGCACGACGACCATTGGTCGGGGGCTTCTTCCAGCGGTTCGGGCGTGGCGGTTGCAGCCGGTTTGTGCTTTGCGGCCATCGGCACCGACACGGGTGGTTCCATTCGCTTTCCATCAGCTGCCAATGGGGTGACAGGCCTCAAGCCCACCTGGGCCCGCGTACCAGTGCATGGTGCTTTCGAATTGGCCGCCTCCTTGGATCACATCGGACCCATGGCCAGAACAGCCATGGACTGCGGCCACATGCTGGGCTTGATTGCAGGCGCGGATGCCAACGACAGCGTGGCCTTGCATGCCCCTGTGCCTGACTACGTTTGCGGCGACAACACACAGTTGCGCGGCTTGCGCATCGGCTTTGACGAAGCATACTGTGCTGGTTTGGATGCAGACATGCAAGCCGCCGTGCAGTCTGCTTTTCAAGTGTTGCAATCCTTGGGCGCAGACATGCGCTCGGTGCGTTTTCCCGATGTCACAGATGCGGTTGCCGATTGGGGCACCGCGTGTGCAGCCGAAACAGCCGTGGCCCACGAGCCCTGGCACCCCACCAACAAACACCTTTACGGACCAGGCTTGGGCGGATTGATTGAATTCGGTCGATCCATCAAGGCCGTGGAGATGCAAAAAATCTGGTTGCGCCGACGTGCTTTCACCGGCGCTGTGCGCGGCTTTTTTCAAAGCTGTGATTTGCTGTTGATACCGTCACAACCCATGGCTTCGCCGACCACCCAAGAGATGTCGGTCATTGGCACCGTGCCCTCCGAACTTGCTCGACTGATCAAGTTCACCGCGCCGTTTGACATGAGTGGCAACCCGACCATCACCTTGCCAGCGGGATTCACGCCCAAGCGCACACCCGTGGCCATTCAACTGGTGTCTGCGCACCTGGACGAAGCCACCTTGATTCGGGCGGGCAGTGCGTTTCAACGTGTCACGGATTGGCACACACGATTACCACCACGTCTTTGATGGTGCTTCTGATGACCCGTTTGCGCAAAGCCATCCACGCACACGGCATCCAGCCATGAATGTTGTTCAACCGATCCTGAACCGCGCCCGCAGCCATCCGCATTTGCAGGCCCTCAGCTGCAGCGGAGAAACAATCAGCTATGGGCAACTGGCCGAACGCAGCCATGCCTTGGCGGCAGGCATGTTGCACCAGCTGGGTTTGCAACAAGGTCAGCGGGTCATCCTGTGCATGGAAAACCGCGCAGCTTTCTTTGAAACCTTGTTGGCCTGCTGGATCGCTGGCCTGTGCCCGGTGCCTGTCAATGCCAAGCTGCATCCCAAGGAAGTTCGACAAATTGCCACAGATTCGCAGGCCAGCGCCTTGTTTTGCAGCCAAGCCTTGAACGACGGTTTGCAAACAGCGTGGGCGGATGCACCACAGACCATGGCGTGGGTCTGTGCAGATGACAGTGCCTACCAAGACTTGCTGCGGCATCCCGCCAGCGACTGTGCAGCCGTGCATCCCGATGACATTGCTTGGATTTTTTACACCAGTGGCACCACAGGCGTGCCCAAGGGTGCCATGCTGTCACACCTGAATTTGCTCACGATGTGCCTGCAATACGGGGCGGACATTGACAGTGTGCAAGCCGGTGACACGATGTTGCACGTGGCTCCTTTGTCGCATGGTTCCGGCTTGTACAGCTTGCCCCATTTGTTCAATGGCGGGCATCAAGTCATCGAACCCGCCTTTGCACCCGAGGTGGTTTTCGATGCCTTGCAACGCTATCCCCGCGTTTCCATGTTTGCGGCCCCCACCATGCTCACACGCATGCTGCGGTCCAGCGCAGGTTTGCCTCATCCTGCGGGGCACTTGCACACCATCGCCTATGGCGGCGGCCCCATGTATGTGTCTGACTTGTTGGCGTCCATCGATCTCTTTGGGCCCCGCATGGTGCAAATTTATGGCCAAGGCGAAAGCCCGATGACCATCACGGCCTTGTCCAAACAGGACCATGAAGGCCCGCAGGATGCCGCTCATTTGGCACGACTGGCCTCTTGTGGTGTTGCGCGCACCGGTGTCGAGGTGCGCGTGGTGGATGAATCTGGGCGTGACATGCCCCCCGGTGATCCGGGTGAAGTGGTGACCCGCAGTGCCACCCGCATGTTGGGCTATTGGAACAACCCGGCGGCCACGGCCGCTGCCATTCGAGAGGGCTGGCTGTGGACGGGTGACATTGGTGTTCTGAACGAGTTGGGCTACCTCACCTTGCTCGACCGGTCCAAGGATTTGATCATCCGAGGTGGCAGCAATATTTACCCGCGCGAAATTGAAGAAGTTCTGCTGCACCATCCAGCGGTGGCGGAGGTGTCGGTGATTGGTGCGCCCAGTGCCGATTTGGGCGAAGAACCCGTGGCTTTTGTGGTGGTCAAAGCCGGCATGTCCGTCTCGCCGCACGAGCTGGACACCTTGTGTTTGGACAACCTGGCCCGCTTCAAACGACCGCGCGATTATTTTTTTCCTGCCGATTTGCCCAAAAACAATTACGGAAAAATTTTGAAAAAAACATTGCGTCAGCAATTGAAAGAAGGACAAGCATGAACCGCAGCGTCTATGTGGCAGGCATGGGGTCCACGGCCTTTGGCAAACATGCGGGAACCAGCATCGAGGCGCTGGCTGTGGATGCCTCTGCCCAAGCTCTTGTGGATGCCGGCATCGACCGCACACGCATCGGGGCGGTGTATTTGGGCAACTTCATCAGTGGCCCTTTGAATGGCAAAGAAGTCTTGGCTGGACTGGTGGCAGAACAACTCGGTTTGCAGGGTATCCCCTGTACCAAGGTGGAAGGCGCTTGTGCATCCGGTGGCATTGCCTTGCGTCATGCCTGCTTGATGGTGGCCGCTGGGATTCATGACGCTGTGTTGGTGGTGGGTGTGGAAACCATGACCCATGCCAGCACCCCCGAAGTCACCTCGGCGCTCAACTGCGCCATGGACAATGAATACGATGGTCTGAGTGGCTTGACCTTTCCCGGACTGTTTGGCTTGGCTTGGCGTGCCCATGCGCAACGCTACGGCACCAGCCGCGAAGACGTGGCGGCCGTGGTCATCAAAAACAAAGCGTTTGGCTTGAACAACCCCTTGGCCCAAATGGGTGCAGCATTGACGATCGATCAAATTGCAGTATCCGCCATGATCGCCGATCCGCTGCAACTTTTTGACTGCTGTCCACCCAGTGATGGCGCAGCTGCCGTGGTGGTCTGCACCAAAGACTTGCTGTCTGACTTGCCAAATCATCCACGCATTCGCGTCATGGCCAGCGTTCAAACCAGTGGCTCTGCCCGCATCGCTCAGCATCCGGATTTATGCTCATTCGATGCCACTGTGCTGGCTGCGCAACAGGCTTATCAGCAATCGGGTCTGCAGCCAGCCGATATCGATCTGGTTGAACTGCACGACTGTTTTTCAATCGCTGAAATCATTGACAGCGAAGACCTGGGCTTGGTGCCCAGAGGCGAGGGCGGTCGGTGGGCAGCGCAAGGCCGCACCGGCATGCACGGCGATGTGGTCATCAACCCGAGTGGCGGTTTGTTGGCCAAAGGCCATCCCGTGGGGGCCACCGGCGTGGGGCAAATTGTGGAAGTGGTTTCGCAGTTGCGCGGTGTTCACCCCAATCAAGTAGACCAAGCGGGCATCGGCATGACGCACAACCTCGGCGGTACGGGCGTGGCCTGCACCGTGCACATCTTGGGACGTGAGGCATGAAGACCGATGACGTACCGCATTTGAAGGTTTATCAGTGCAGCCAGTGTCAAACCTTGACTCAACGCCAGCCCGTCATCTGCGCCCATTGTTTAACGCGTCAAGTTCATGCAAAAGAGGTTGCTGCCGCAGGCGTGTTGGCCAGTTGGACCACAGTTCGCAAGCCGCCCGTGCGCTTCAAGTCTGAAGGCAGTTACCACGTAGGCGTTTTCGATCTGGACAATGGCATGCGCATTTCCGGTCGCTTGTTACACACGCCTGCGGACAAATTGGGTGACCGGGTGATCTTGGTCACTGATGGCTTGCTGCAAACACAAACCCCCACTTTCAAGGTGTCACACGATGGCTGAAATTTCTTATGACAAGCACGGTGCAGTTCGTTTGATCACGATCAACCGCACCGACAAAATGAATTCCTTGGACTTTGCTGCCAATGATGAATTGATTGAGGTGTGGCGCGAATTCGATCGCGATGATCAAGCCCGGGTGGCGGTCATCACCGGCGCCGGTGACAAGGCTTTTTGCGCAGGTGCAGATTTGAAAACCTACACCTTGGCATTTGCACAAGCATCGGCTCCGGAGTTTCGAGCCAAGTACACCAATGGCCCTGGCTTTGGCGGCATCACCCGCAACTTGGACATTGACAAACC
>JBIIPF010000155.1:0-4572 GCA_044342755.1 Limnohabitans sp.
GTGGCAAAAGCCGATTCACGCTGCAAACCTTGCCCGCTGAAGATTTCCCCTTGGTGCAAGAGTCCACCAGCTTTGGCCCCGTGTTCAGCATTCCGCAAAAAACGCTGAAAACCTTGTTGCAGCAGATCTCGTTTTCCATGGCGGTGCACGACATCCGCTACTACCTGAACGGTATTTTGTTTGTCGCCGAAGGCAAGCAACTCAGCTTGGTGGCCACTGACGGTCATCGCTTGGCCTTCACATCGGCCACGTTGGAAGTTGAAGTACCCAAGCAGGAAGTCATTTTGCCGCGCAAAACCGTCTTGGAGTTGCTGCGTTTGTTGTCCGACAAAGAAGGCGATATTCAAATGCAATTCGCCAGCAACCAAGCTCGGTTCACATTCGATGGCAAAGAATTTGTCACCAAGTTGGTCGAGGGCAAGTTCCCCGACTACAACCGCGTCATCCCCAAGAGCCATAAAAACACCATCACCCTGGGACGCACGGCCTTGCTCGCCACACTGCAACGCACGGCGATTCTCACCAGCGACAAGTTCAAAGGTGTGCGCATCAACCTCGAACCCGGTTTGCTGCGCGTGGCCTCCAGCAATGCCGAGCAAGAGGAAGCCGTGGATGAAATTGAAATCGATTACGCCGGCGACAGCATTGAAATTGGTTTCAACGTCACCTACCTCATCGATGTGCTGACCAACATGACGGATGACATGGTTCGCATGGATTTGGCCGACTCCAACAGCTCGGTGCTGGTCACGATTCCCGACAATGCTTTCTTCAAATACGTTGTCATGCCCATGCGCATTTAATGCACGGTTTGTTTTCCCCTTGATGTGAATTTTCGTGCTTTCGCGCGTGATGAATGGTGACTATGAGTAACAGCAACACTGAACCCCAAGACGACGCAGTACCTGCAGCCGGTGCAGACCAAGCCTACGGCGAGAGTTCGATTCAGATCTTGGAGGGTTTGGAAGCGGTGCGCAAACGCCCCGGCATGTACATCGGCGACACCTCGGATGGCACGGGCTTGCACCATTTGGTGTTTGAGGTGGTGGACAACTCGATTGACGAAGCGCTGGCCGGTCATTGCGATGACATCGTGGTCACCATCCATTCCGACAACTCCATCAGCGTCACCGACAACGGCCGCGGCATCCCCACCGGCGTGAAGATGGACGACAAGCACGAGCCGCGTCGCAGTGCATCTGAGATTGCACTCACCGAGTTGCATGCGGGCGGCAAGTTCAACCAAAACAGCTACAAGGTCTCCGGCGGTTTGCACGGCGTCGGCGTCTCGTGTGTGAACGCACTGTCCAAGTGGTTGCGTTTGGTGGTGCGTCGCGACGGCAAGGTGCACACCATCGAGTTCGCCAAAGGCTTTGTGCAAAACCGCTTGATTGAAGTGGTCGATGGCCTGGAAGTTTCACCCATGCGCATCACGGGGGACACCGACAAGCGCGGTACCGAAGTGCATTTCTTGCCCGACACCGACATCTTCACGTCAAACCACGACTTCCATTATGAAATCTTGAGCAAGCGCTTGCGCGAACTCAGCTACTTGAACAACGGTGTGCGCATTCGTTTGATGGACGAACGCACCGGCAAAAACGATGACTATTCCGGCGCAGGTGGCGTGGCGGGTTTCGTGCAGTTCATCAACGCGGGCAAAAAAATTCTGCATCCCAATGCGTTTTACGCCGAAGGCGAGCGCCCCGCCGAATCTTATGGCGGCATTCCTGGCACCCACATTGGCGTGGAAGTGGCCATGCAATGGAACGATGGCTACAACGAGAGCGTGCTGTGCTTCACCAACAACATTCCGCAGCGTGACGGTGGAACCCACCTCACGGGCTTGCGTGCGGCGATGACGCGGGTCATCAACAAATACATCGAAGAGCACGACTTGGCGAAAAAAGCCAAGGTCGAGGTAACGGGTGACGACATGCGTGAAGGCTTGTGCTGCGTGTTGTCGGTGAAAGTCCCCGAGCCTAAGTTCTCCAGCCAAACCAAAGACAAGCTGGTCTCGAGTGAAGTGCGTGCGCCCGTGGAAGACATTGTGGGCAAAGTGCTGGGCGACTATCTGCAAGAGCGCCCTAACGACGCCAAGATGATTTGCGGCAAGATCATTGACGCTGCGCGGGCGCGTGAAGCCGCGCGCAAAGCGCGCGAGATGACGCGGCGCAAAGGCGTGCTCGACGGCATGGGCTTGCCCGGCAAGCTGGCCGACTGTCAAGAAAAAGACCCGGCACTGTGCGAGATTTACATCGTCGAGGGTGACTCTGCGGGCGGCTCGGCCAAGCAAGGCCGCGACCGCAAATTCCAAGCCATCTTGCCCCTGCGCGGCAAGATATTGAACGTGGAAAAAGCGCGCTATGAAAAGCTCCTCACCAGCAATGAAATTTTGACGCTCATCACCGCATTGGGAACCGGCATTGGCAAGGTGAGTGCCGAGTCGGGCAAGTCGGGCACCGACGATTTCAACATCGATAAACTGCGTTACCACCGCATCATCATCATGACCGATGCGGACGTGGACGGCGCGCACATCCGCACGCTCTTGCTCACCTTCTTCTACCGTCAAATGCCCGAACTGGTGGAACGTGGCCACATCTACATCGCACAACCGCCGCTTTACAAAGTGAAAGTGGGCAAAGAAGAGCAGTACATCAAAGACCAATTGGCCTTGGACATGTTCTTGTTGAAAGTTGCGCTCAAGGATGCCACCTTGCACACCGGTGGCGGCAATCCGCAGACACTCACGGGTGACACTTTGGCCGAGTTGGCCCGTAAACACCAATTGGCTGAAGCGGTCATTTCGCGCCTGAGCAGCATCATGGACGCTGAGGCTTTGCGCGGCATGGCCGATGGCGTCTCTTTGAATTTGGACAATGTGGAACAAGCCCAAGCCTCGGCCGCTGCCCTGCAAGTGAAATTGCGCGAGCTCGGAAGTGGCTCGGAAGTGGCCGCCGAGTTTGATGTGCGCACCGATAAACCGATTTTGCGTTTGAGCCGCCACCACCATGGCAATGTGAAGAGCAGCGTCATCACGCAAGACTTTGTGCATGGCGCGGACTACGCGGCCTTGGCTGAAGCGGCTAACACCTTCCGAGGCTTGCTGGGTGAAGGTGCGCGTGTGGAGCGCGGTGAAGGCGAGCGCCGCAAAGAAGAACGCGTGTCCGATTTCCGCCAAGCCATGAAGTGGCTCATCGTGCAGGCCGAAAACGCCACGGCACGCCAGCGCTACAAAGGTTTGGGTGAGATGAACCCCGAGCAATTGTGGGAAACCACCATGGACCCCACGGTTCGTCGTTTGCTGCGTGTGCAAATTGACGACGCCATCGAAGCCGACCGTGTCTTCACCATGTTGATGGGCGACGAGGTCGAGCCACGGCGCATCTTCATCGAGAGCAATGCGCTTCGCGCGGCCAACATCGACGTCTGATCAAGGGGCCATCGGCAGGGCGCTTCGCATCAAGTCGCCCGGCCTTGGCGCTTACCTGATCAGGTGCGGTAGCTGCTGTCGCTGCGGTCGAGTTTGCGAATCAAGGCTGGCCAGGCAATGCCTGCCCCTTGACCGGCAGTGGCGGTTTTCATCACTTCGGCCATGTTGTCGGTGATGGCGCTCGGAATCATGATCAAGGGGCCGCAGGCTTGTGCGGCGATTTGAATTTGGCACGCGCTTTCAAAGATGTACATGTTCAAGAAGGCGTCGGCTGCGCTTTTGCCGGTGGTCAGCAAGCCGTGGTTGCGCAGGATCAAATACTTCTTCTCGCCCAAGTCAGCTTGCAAGCGTGGAATTTCATCGCCACGCAAGGCCAGGCCTTCATAGTCGTGGTAAGCCACGTTGTTGACCACGAAAGTGGATTGTTGGCTGATGGGCAACAGGCCAGATTCAAGGGCGCTGACCGCCACGCCGGCTTTGGTGTGTGTGTGCATCACGCAATGCGCGTCATGGCGCACCGCATGGATGGCGCTGTGGATGGTGAAGCCGGCGGGGTTCACAGGGAACTCGGTGGGCAAGAGTTTGTTGCAGCCCATGTCCACCTTCACCAAACTTGACGCGGTGATTTCATCGAACATCAAACCATAGGGGTTGATCAGAAACTGCGCTTCGCCGCCGGTGATGCTGTCGGGCAAGCGCAGGCTGATGTGGGTGAACACCAAATCGCTCCAGCCGTACATGGCCACCAAGCGGTAGGCGGCGGCCAGTTCGCAGCGCAGTGTCCATTCTTCTTCACTCACCAGTTCTTTCATGGAAGGGATGTGCATCGTGGTCTCCGGGTTTTTTGAAATGTTGGCCTCGATTGTGTCATTGTCTTTGATGCAGGTGTGCCATTTAAAATGCGCGGTTTACAAAGGCGACAGATGCTTTACCCCGAGCAGTTTGATGTGATTGTGGTCGGCGGCGGACACGCCGGCACCGAAGCGGCGCTGGCCAGCGCCCGCATGGGTTGCCGCACCTTGCTGCTGAGCCACAACATCGAGACCTTGGGGCAGATGAGTTGCAACCCGTCCATCGGCGGCATTGGCAAAGGCCATTTGGTGAGAGAGGTGGATGCTTTGGGCGGTACCATGGCC
>JBIIPF010000156.1:0-4559 GCA_044342755.1 Limnohabitans sp.
GCCACTTTGTCAAACAGCATGATGTGTTCGCCACCTTGGTGTTGCTGTTGGTGGTCACGGTGCAAACCATCATGCTGTTTGACAAAGTGGCCACGACCTTTCATGACCATGTGCAAACCTATGACCTGAACTTGCCCACCTGGCCTTTCTTTGCCGTGGCGTGGATGGGCGATGTGTGTGCCGTGTTGTTGATCACCATCCGCACTTGGCGTTTGCTGCGCGACCCCGAGGCTTTGCAAACCCCCACCAGCGGAACAGGACACTGACATGGACTTGATGAATTTGAGCCCGGATGCGGTGGCCTTGATTGGCTTTATCGCCTTGTTCACGCTGATGTTGTTGCGCGTGCCAGTGGGCATGGCCATGGGCTTGGTGGGGGTGTGTGGCTACAGCTACATCGTCGGCACGGGGCCCGCTTTGAAGTTGATTGGCCAAACCTCGATGCGCACGGTGACCGACTACACCTTTGGCGTCATCCCGATGTTCATGCTGATGGGCGCTTTTGTGTCGGTGTCTGGGGTCAGCCGTGAGCTGTTCCGGGCGGCCAACGCCTTCATCGGACACATGCGCGGCGGCTTGGGTGTGGCGACCGTCGTGGCCTGCGGTGGCTTTGCAGCCATTTGCGGTTCGTCGGTGGCAACTGCCGCCACGTTTTCATCCGTGGCTTACCCCGAGATGCGCCGCTTCGGTTATCCGCAGTCGTTCGCAACCGGCGTCATCGCAGCTGGCGGCACCTTGGGAGCCATGCTGCCGCCGTCCACTGTGTTGGCCGTCTATGCCATCCTCACGCAACAAGACATTGGCAAGCTGTTCATGGCGGGCATCATTCCCGGCATTTTGGCCATGCTGATGTATGTGCTCACGATTGTCATCATCGTGCGGGTGCGTCCCGACTGGTTGCCACGCGGTGAACAAAAAACCTGGCCCGAGCGCTTGGATGGTTTGAAGGACGTTTGGGCTCCGGTGCTGCTGTTTGTGTTTGTCATTGGCGGTTTGTACGGCGGCTTTTTCACGCCCACCGAGGCCGGTGGTGTGGGCGCGACGGGCGCGTTTTTACTGGGCGTGTTGCGCGGCAAACTTGACCGCGCAGGCACCCTCACGGCATTGCTGTCGGCCACCCGCACCGCCGCCGCTGTTTTCACCGTGCTGATCGGCGCGTTGATCTTTGGCTACTTTCTGACCGTGACCCAGGTGCCGCAAAACCTGACGGCTTTCCTGTCTGATTTGGGTTTGGGCCGCTATGGCGTCTTGGCATTGATCATGGTGATGTACCTGATTTTGGGGTGCTTGATGGATGCCATGGCCATGATCATCCTGACCGTGCCCATCGTCTTTCCGATCATCGTGCAACTCGGCTTTGATCCGATTTGGTTCGGCATCATCATCGTCATGACCGTCGAGCTGGGCCTGATTCACCCGCCGGTGGGCATGAATGTGTTCGTCATCAAGAGCGTGGTGCATGACGTGAGCTTCATGACCATCTTCAAAGGCGTCATTCCCTTTGTGCTGACCGACTTGCTGCGCTTGGTCATCCTGATCGCGTTCCCGATCATCGCGCTGTGGTTGCCCGAGCGCATGGGTTGATTCAGCAGCGCTGCTTACAAGCCAATCACGCCACCGTTCTTTTTGCGCACCGCCACCGCCGCACTGCGTGGCCTTGTTTCATCGACATAGTCGGGCCAACTGGAGTATTTGGACGGCTCTTTCGGGTCGCTGCGCTCACCCGGTGATTCGCCCGGGTGCTGGATGCTCAAGAACATCGTCGTGCCATCCGGTGTGAACGACAAACCGGTCACTTCACAGTTGGCGGGGCCGGTGAAAAAACGGCGTACCTCGCCGGTGCTCACATCACACGCCAACAGTTGGTTGTTGCCAATCCGCTCAAACTCGCCTTGCTGCAATTGACTGCTGTGCACGTCGGTTTGAATCCACAGCAAACCGCCGGGGCCAAAGCTGATGCCATCCGGACAACCGAACACATCGCCTTGGATATTGCCTTTGGCTTCAGGGCGTGGATTGGCCGGGTCACCGGCCAGCAGCAAGTGGTTCCACTTGAACTGCAAGCCATCGAAGTCGCCCGCATCTTGCCAACGGATGATCTGGCCCATGGTGTTGTTGGCACGTGGGTTGGCCGCGTCCACACCTGGTTTGCCAGGTTCGCCGCGCTGGCTGTTGTTGGTGAGCGTGCAATACACCCAACCACTGGCCGGGTCGATGGTCAGCCACTCAGGGCGGTCCATTTTGGTGGCGCCCAAAGCATCGCTGGCCTGACGCGCCTTGATGAGCACCTCGCCTTGATCGGCAAAACCAAGGGCGGCTGTCAGGGGTCCTTGGCCATGCACCAGGGGCAACCAAGCGCCGGTGCCATTGGCCTCAAACCGCGCCACATACAAGGTGCCGTGGTCTAGCAGGTCGCGGTTGGCGGCCGCACCACCGGCTTGGATTTTGTCGCGGCTGACAAATTTGTAGATGTACTCAAAGCGAGCATCTTCACCCGAATAGACCACGGCGTGGCCCGCCTTGGTTTGACCCACCCACGCGCCTTCATGGGCGCCTCGGCCAAGCGCCGTGCGTTTAACAGGCGTGCTGAGCGGGTCCATCGGGTCGACTTCAACAATCCAACCAAAACGGTTCGGTTCATTCGGGTTCAACTCGGCATTGAAACGTGCATCGTGGGCTTCCCACTGGCTGTGGCTTTTGGCACGCAAGCCCCAGCGCTTGTGGTGCGCAGATGGTTTGTCACCTGCCGCAAAATAGCCCGCCCAATTTTCTTCGCCTGACAAATACGTGCCCCAGGGCGTCATGCTGCTGGCGCAATTGTTCAAAGTGCCCAAGACGCGTGTGCCTTGGGGGTCGGCGGCGGTGCGCATCAACGCATGACCAGCAGCCGGACCCGTCAATGCCATGGGCGTGTTGGCGGTGATGCGGCGTGCAAATTTGGACGGTCGCACCATTTGCCAGCCTTTGGAGCCCAGTCGCACTTCAATCACCGAGATGCCATGGGCGTTTTGCGCCTTCAACACCTTGTCAGCGCTCATCGATTCAAAGCCATCTGGGAACAGCAAGCCCTCGTCGATGTACTCGTGATTGATGGCCAACAAACCATGGGTGGAACGGCCTTGCAAAGGAAAAAACACCAGGCCATCGTGGTGCATGCCCATCTGCACGGCTTGCTCTTGCGCCGTGTTGCTGGCGTCGGGTCTGTAGGCGGGCATGTTGCCCGCAATGCCCACCGCATCGCCCCAAGGAGCCAAGACGGTGGCCACATAGTCGGCGGGCAGTTCGATGAAGTCGCCCAAGCCAATCGGCATGGCTTTGAAGCCGATGCGGCTGGGTTTGGCATGCGCCGCCAGCGGCGACAAGCTGCCCAGCAAGCCCAACCAAGCCGCCAGTTGCAGGGTTTGGCGTTTGGCCGGATCGCAGACTTGGTGAATGTTCAGGTTGCTGGAGCGATTGCTGTGCTCCATCTTCGAGAAGTCTTTGGCCATGCTCAGAGTGAGTTTAAAAATGCCAGCAAGTCTTGGCGTTGTGCTTTGGGCATGGCCACAAATTTGTCTTTCGCCGGCTTGGCCTCGCCACCGTGCCACACAATGGCCTCGGTCAGGTTGCGAGCGCGCCCATCGTGCAAAAAGTTGGTGCTGGCACTGACTTGTTTGGACAAACCGATGCCCCAAAGCGGTGGGGTGCGCCAATCCGAGCCGCTGGCTTTGTAATCGGGTCGGCCATCGGCCAAGTCGGGGCCCATGTCGTGCAGCAGCAAGTCGGTGTAGGGGCGAATCGTTTTGTTGGCGACTGCAGGCAAGGCCTCAAACTTGCCGGTGCGCATCTCAGGCACATGACAGCCACCACAGCCCGCCTGCATGAACAACTCTTCGCCACGCTTGACCTCGGGTTTGTTTTTGTCACGCTGCTGGGGCACATCCAGCGACAGCGTCCAGTTGGTAATGCTGTCCCACAACTCGGGGCGCAACTCAGGCTTGGGATTGCGAATCGCTTCCAGGCATTCCTTTTGCGCAGGCATGCAATGCGGATCAGGGTAAAGCGCGGAAGTGATGCCGATGTCGGCAGCGAAAGCAGCCGCGATTTGCTGTCGGACAGTGGGCTGGTTGGCTTTCCAGCCAAAGCGACCAAGCGCGGTTTGTTGCTTGATGTCATCTCGGACATAGTTGGGTCGACCATTCAAGCCCTGTTGCTGCTGCTTTTGCGCCAAGGCCAAAATATCTTTCTCACTCACCGCTTCCAAAAAGCCCATGCCCAGCATGGCTTGCGAGTTGCGCAAAGAAAGCATGGCATTGCTGGCCAGGGGTCCAAAGTTCAAATTCTCAACCCGCACCTTGGGCTTGCGCAATTCCAACTCTTCGCCATCGGCAAAGGTGAATTTTTGTGTCATCCAATCAATGAAAACTTCGGCTTCACCAGCACGCTGACTGGAGTCTTTGCGGGTGACGATGTCAAACATTTGGATGTCCGTGCCGTAGTTTGGATCCGGCTTGGGCCCGCCAAATCCATCGTTTCCAGGGACCGAAATCCGAAGTACTTGCTGCACGGCCAAGCCACCG
>JBIIPF010000157.1:0-4555 GCA_044342755.1 Limnohabitans sp.
CGTCTTCAGAATGGAACATGGCGCAAGGCGAGTGGGCGCAAAACAGCCGCTTGCGTGGCCAACGCTGGCTGCAACACGCTTGGCGCAGCCTGTGGCACGGCCCCGAATGGCACAGCGTTCGGCGTGCTTTGTTGGCCTTGGTTGTGGTGCAACTCGTCGGCCTGAATGCTTGGGCTTGGCGCGAGCAAAACGCCCTCAGCCAACAACAAGCGGCGTTGACCCAGATCTTGAAAGACAGCTTTCCCAACGTGCGGGTGGTGGTGGACGCACCCTTGCAAATGCGGCGCGAACTGCAAGCCCTGCAACAAGGTGCGGGCTTGCCGCAATCGGCCGACCTGGATGCGATGCTGCAAGCGGTGTCGGCGCATTGGCCCAACAACACGCCACCGGCCAAGATCGACTACCGACTGGGTGAATTGCGCCTGACCGATGTGCCAAGCACCACCTTGCAAGCCCTCTCGCAAGTGCCTTGGCCCGAGTTGGGTTACCAATTCCGCATGGACGGCAGCCAAGCCGTGTTGCGCACCGAGGCCAAACCATGAACGCCTGGCACGCGTGGTTGTCACAGCGCAGCCCGCGCGAACAAATCGGCATCCAGTGGGCGCTGGGTTTGCTGCTGGTGTTCGTTCTGTGGCAATGGGCGGTGTCGCCAGCACTGCAGGTGCTGCGCACCAGTGACGCACAACGCGCCCGTTTGGCGCAGCAAACCGCGCAGATGCAGGCCCTGCAACAACAAGCGCAACAGTTGCGCCAGCAAACCCGCATCAGCCCCGAGCAAGCCGCGCAAAGCCTGCAACAAATGGCCCAAGCCTTGGGCGCTCAAGTCAAATTCAACCGCCAAGGCGAACGTGTCACCTTGGACTTCAAAGCGCTCAGCCCACAGGCTTTGGCTGAACTGCTGACGCAGGCCCGCAGCCAAGCCCATGCCCAAGTGCAAGAGGCGCACACGCAATTCAAACCCGCAGGCTGGGAGGGGCAGTTGGTGTTCGCACTGCCCAACAAGCCATGAAGACAAACCGCTATTCCACCTGGGGCATGGCGCTGGGTTTGCTGTTGGCGGTGGTGTTGCATGCGCCCGCGCAATGGCTGGCAAGCGGTGTGAACGCCGCCAGCCGTGGCCATGTGCAGCTGCGCGACGCGCAAGGCACGGTGTGGCAGGGCCACGCCCAATGGGTGCTGACGAGTGGGCCAGGCGGTCAGGACGCCTTGGCTTTGCCCCAGCGTTTGCATTGGCAATGGCGCCCGCAGTGGAACGGCTTGGAACTCACGCTGAACGCGGCATGCTGCACGCCGCAGCCCCTGATGTTGAAGCTGCAACCGGTGTGGCTGGGCCTGCAGGTGTCGCTGGTGTCGCCGCGCAGTGTCTGGCCTGCACAATGGCTGTCGGGCTTGGGCGCGCCTTGGAACACCTTGGCCTTGAACGGCGTGTTGCAGTTGCAAAGCCAACAACTTCGTTGGACCTGGCGCAGTCAACAGCCCCAAGCAGTGCTGGATGGCAGTGCCCAATTGCAACTTCAAGGCTTGTCGTCGGGCTTGTCCACGGTCAAGCCCTTGGGCAGTTACAGCCTGCGTTTGCAAGGCGGGGCGCAGCCCAGCTTGGTGTTGGCCACCACCGAAGGCCAGTTGTTGATGCAAGGTCGCGGCGCTTTTGGCGCGCGCGGTTTGAAGTTTGAGGGCGAAGCGCGGGCCAACACCGGCTTTGAATCCGCGCTGGCCAATTTGCTGGGCGTGCTGGGTCAGCGCGTTGGCAACCGCACTGTTTTGAGATGGGGATGAGCATGTTGAACCGACACACCACGATCGCTTGTTTGCTGATGGCCGCACTGGGCATGACCGCCCCTGTGGGGGCGCAAACCAAACCAGCCGCAGCGCCCATCACCTTGAATTTTGTGAATGCCGAGATTGAAGCCGTGGCGCGCACCTTGGCCAGTTTGACCAAGCGCAGCTTGGTGGTGGACCCGCGAGTCAAAGGCACCATCACCCTCAGCACCGAGAAGCCCGTGTCGGCGCAAGTGGCTTGGAACCAATTTTTAGCAGTGCTGCGTTTGCAAGGCTTTGCCGTGATTGAAACCCAAGGCCTGTACAAAGTGGTGCCTGAGGCCGAAGCCAAGTTGCAAGGCGGCCAAGACGCGGTGGTGGCCAAAGGCACGCCCAACAACGCGCAGGTGATGACGCAAATTTTCAAGCTCAACCACGAGAACGCCAACAACCTCGTCACCGTGTTGCGCCCGCTCATCAGCCCCAACAACACCATCAACGTGACGCCCGGCTCGAATGCGCTGGTCATCACCGACTACGCCGACAACCTGCAACGCTTGGGCAAAATCATCGCGGCACTCGATGTGGCCAACGCCACCGACGTGGAAGTGATTCCGCTCAAACACGCGATTGCCAGCGACATGGCCGCGCTCTTGACGCGCTTGGTGGAAAGCGCTGGCGCAGCCGCCGCGCAAGGGCAAACCGACACCGGCTACAAAACCAGCATCCTGGCTGAGGCGCGCAGCAACGCCATCATCGTGCGCTCGGCCAACCCGGCCAAGCAAGCGCAAGTGCGCTCTTTGATTGAAAAATTAGACCGCCCGGGCAGCGAACTGGCCAACGGCAACATCCATGTGGTGTATTTGAAAAACGCCGATGCCACCAAACTGGCCAACACCTTGCGCGCCGCCATGAGCGCCAACAGTGGTGGCGCTGCCAACAGCGTGCCGAGCACGCCGGCTTCATCGCCCACGGGCAATGCCAGCGCCAGCAGCGCCAGTGCCTTGTCCAACCTGCCCAGCACCGGCGGGCAAATCCAGGCCGATGCCGCCACCAACTCGCTCATCATTTCCGCCCCCGAGCCGCAATACCGCCAACTGCGGGCGGTTATCGATTCGCTCGATCAACGCCGTGCCCAAGTGCTGGTGGAGAGTTTGATTGTGGAAGTGGACTCGGCGAAAGAATCGCAATTTGGCATTCAGTGGCAAAACCTGATGGGCAGCAGCAGCGCCGCCAATGTGGGTGTGTTGGGCACCAATTTCGCCACCAACAATTTGCTGTCGCTCAGCAGCAACCCCAGCGCAGCCGGTGTGTCGCAAGGTCTCAACATTGGCAGCGCCCGCAAAATTGACGGCAGGTACATCATGACCTCGCTGGCCAATTTCTTGCAAACCAATGGCGGCAGCAACATCTTGTCGCGGCCCTCTTTGCTGACCTTGGACAACGAAGAAGCCAAGATCGTTGTCGGTCAAAACGTGCCCTTCGTCACCGGCCAATACACCAGCAACAACAGCAACAGCGGCTCGGTGAATCCGTTTCAAACCGTGGAACGCAAAGACGTGGGCTTGACCTTGAAGGTGAAGCCGCAAATCAGCGACACCGGCACGGTGAAGCTGACCATTTACCAAGAGGTGTCCAGCGTCAACAGCTCGCGCAAAGACATCGACGGCTTGGTCACCAACAAACGCTCGATCGAATCCAACATCTTGGTCGCCGATGGCGCGGTGGTGGTGCTGGGTGGTTTGTTGTCCGACACCTATGAAGACAACCGCCAGCAAGTGCCCGGCTTGGGCGACATGCCGTTCTTTGGCAATTTGTTCCGCAACGAAAGTCGCAGTCGCAACAAAACCAATTTGATGATCTTCTTGCGCCCGGTGGTGGTGCGTGACGACAACAGCGCCGAGGTGCTCAGCAGCGGCCGCTATGAGCAAATGCAAGGCCTGCAAAAAGACGCGGACAAGCCCGAAACACCGGTGCTGCCGATTCCTAACGACCAGGTGTTGCCGCCCTTCCCGCGCAAAGACAGCGCACCGGCCAACTGACCATGCGCCACCCGCTGCCCTACGCTTTCGCCCGCGCCCACCAGCTGTTGCTGGAGGACGATGGCCGCCACCTCACGTTGTGGCATGCCGAGGCACCGCACGCCGGGGCTTGGAGCGAGGTGCTGCGCTGCCATGCAGTGGACCGCTTCACTTTGGTGGATGCCGCCACGCTGCTGCAACGCATCGGAGCCAGTTATGCGGGGTCCGAGTCGAGCGCGGCCTTGGTGATGAGCGAGGTGGAAGGCGAAGCCGATTTGAGCCGCATGATGCAAGAGTTGCCCGCCGTGGCCGATTTGCTGGAAGCCTCGGCGGACGCGCCCATCATCCGCATGCTGAACGCCTTGTTGATGCAAGCCGCCCGCGATGGTGCCAGTGACATCCACATCGAGCCCTACGAGCGCCACAGCAGTGTGCGCTTTCGCATTGATGGCACGCTGCGCGAAGTGGTCAGCCCCAACCGCGCTTTGCACGCCGCGCTCATTTCGCGTTTGAAGATCATGGCCGACTTGGACATCGCCGAGAAACGCCTGCCACAAGACGGTCGCATTTCACTGCGCTTGGGCCAACGCGCCATCGATGTGCGCGTCTCCACCCTGCCCAGTGCACACGGCGAACGCGCGGTGCTTCGCTTGCTCGACAAAAGTGAAAGCCGTCTCACGCTGGAAGCGGTGGGCATGCAAGGCGCCACCTTGCAAGGCTTCAACCAGTTGCTGTCGCAGCCGCACGGCATTGTCTTGGTCACCGGCCCCACGGGT